>NZ_CCXI01000084.1 GCF_000820705.1 Clostridium polynesiense
CCCTGCCTAAATCTATGTATTTCTCTTCCCCTGTGACAGTTCTGTATAACAAATCCTCATCTTTAGTACTGGTAATATTTTTTATAAAATCATTTCCGCTCCCCGCAGGTACTATAGCCAAAGTACTCTTTGTACCTACAACTCCGTTAAGAACTTCATTTAATGTTCCATCCCCTCCTATAGAATAAACTCTGTATTCCCCCTTCAGACTGTACTTTTGCACTATTTCAGTTGCATGCCCAGGATATTTGGTTATTTCAATAAAATAAGGTTCTTTAATATTTTCAAAAACACGGTGAATAATTTCAATGTACCCTAAAGCTTTTCCCTTTCCAGCCTCAGGGTTTATTATAAATAAATGTTTCATGTATTTTCTCTCCTGATTAAATTACAAATAATTGTTTAATAATTATATCATACCATTATTTACAATTATATGTTAAAAAATAAAAAAACCACAATTTCTTGTGGTTTAGTAAAGAGAGCTAAATATTTATGGTCTTAGTGGACTTATTCATTTCTTCTACTATAGTATACATGTTAGATATATCTCCAATTACAAGCTTTTCTTTTAACCCGTAAAAATCAAGACAGGTTCCACAGCTCATTATTCTGCTTCCTTTATCCAACAATTTATTTAAGCCTTCAAGACAATTAGAACCTTCTACAGTGAGCTTAACTCCTGAATTCATAAAAATTATGTTTGTTGGAGTTATATCCCCTTCAGACAAAGCAAAGATATAGCTTTTCATTAATGTTTCCCCCAGCTGGTCATCTCCTTCTCCTAACTTACTGGAAGTGATAACTATTGTGAGTGTTTCATTGAAACTCATAGGTTCGCAGGTAATACCTTCTCCTTTGGTTATTTCAATATGAAATTTCCCTTCTTTTTCAGACACACTGCTTATATAACCTTTACTGTCAGCAAATTTTTTGACGTTGCTTTTTGATACTTCATTATCTACTATTACTTCAGCGCTCCCGCTTTCTATGCTGTCGAAATACTTTTTGGTATTGATTACCGGCTGTGGGCAAAGCATTCCGGAGCAATCAATTATATGCATTTTAATTCCTCCTTAAATACAGTAAATAGAATTTATTCATTATAATATAGTAATTATATCACTATGAGTAAATTATCCATCATATTATTTATCTATAGGTATTTCTTTAACTATTACATAATCCAATTCTATACACTAAATATTAACATACTGTTTATAATATATACACATTGCTTTATAGGTCTTTTTATAATATAATTTTAGCGGGCTATTAATTAAAAGGAGATTAAAATATGGACAACCTTATAAAGAGAATTAAAAACATAAATGCCGTTAACTTTATTTTTTATATTGTAACTTTAACAGCATTAGTCTTCAAATCCTTTATTTTTCATGGATTTATAATGAATAAAAACCCCTATATTCTGAACTTTTCAAGCGGATATTCTGAATCCATAAGTTTTGTAAGGTTCTATATAGGTTTTGTACTTATATTCTTAAGCTTTTGCTTTCTGTTTAAAAATTATGGAAGAAGGCTTTATCTTTTAATTGCAAATGTGATTATAACCTTCATTCTTCTCATGGACCTTTGGTATTTCAGAGGATTTTTCACTTTACCTTCCATCACAATAATTGGACAAACCGCCAATCTGGAAAATCTTTCTGATAGCATTTTTTCTATTATGAGTTCATATGATTTTATAATGATTATTGATATTATTATACTTTTAGTAGTTTTTGCATTTACCTTTAAGGAGCGAAAATCTGAGAGACGAAATATACCAATGTTTGCTGCTACATTAATAATTCCAACTTTGCTTATAGGATATATTCCTTTTGCTTCCAATGTCTTAAAAAAACCTGTTAAATTTGATTATATTTTTGGAAACTACGATCCAACTCAAACATCGCAGTTTTTATCACCCTTAGGATATCATGTTTTAGATATATACACTGTGTACAAGGATTCAAAGCCTTATGATATAACTGAAGAAGAAAGACAGGATATAGACAGCTGGTTATCCAACAAGCTGGAAAATCTTCCTGACAATAATTATAAATCATTATTTAAAGGTAAAAATCTATTAATAATACAGGTAGAGTCCCTTGAAAACTTTGTAATAAATGAAACTGTGGAAGGTCAAGAAATAACGCCTAACTTAAATAGACTTCTTAAAAACTCAATATATTTTCCAAATATATATGATCAAGTAAATGAAGGTAACAGTTCAGATTCTGACTTAATGATAAATACATCAATATTCCCTATCAGGAAAGGAAGTACTTTCTTTAGGTATCCTAATACCTCATATAATTCTCTTCCTAACTTGTTAGAAGAAATGGGTTATTCCTCTACTTCTATTCATCCTGATAAAGGATCTTATTGGAATTATGCATTAGGATTAAAAGGAGTCGGTTTCGACAACTTTATAGACTATTATCACTTTAATGATACTGAAACAATAGGAGTTGGTATGAGCGATGGTACTTTTCTTCCTCAGGTTGCAGAGAAGATTAAAGAGCTGAAAAAGCCCTTTTATGCTCACACCGTTACATTAACCAGCCATGGCCCCTTTGAAATACCTGAAAAATATAAAGAATTAAAATTCAATGGTGAGTTAAATAATAATATCATGGGCGACTATTTTCAATCCTTAAGATATACAGATAAACATATAGGAAATTTATTAAATTCCCTTGAAGAATGGGGAATACTAGAGGATACTGTGGTAGTTATTACCGGCGATCACAGAGGAGTTCATAAATACTATCCGGATAAGCTTGCAGAACTTAAGAACCCTAAGGAAAGCTGGTTAGATGATGAAAATCAAACCCTTCCATTAATAATTTATAACAAGTCTATAAGCACTGGTATAAAAAATGATGTAGTAGGCGGTCAGGTAGACATTATGCCTACCCTTGCATACCTTATGGGTATTGAGAAGGATAAATATAAGAATACCGTTATGGGAAGAAATCTTCTAAATACAAATAAATCCTATGCAGTAACCAATAATGGAATAGTTCTTGGTAAACAGCTCCCACAGGAAGAAGCTTCTGAACTTCAAAAAGCTATACAGATATCTGATTTGATTATTAAAAGCAACTATTTTAAACAATAATCTTTTAGGAAGAATAATAATTGATATAAACATAAACATTGAGGGAAGTCATTTGACTTCCCTCAATGCTTATATTTAATTTCATCTTAAATCATTCTATAACTTTTCCGTTATCCTTTATAAATCTATTCCATTTTTCCATTTGGTCTCCCTTTGACCACTGCGCCATGATTATCTTCTCTCTAACATCTACAGAAATCCGTTTAACTGGCTCTTCCGAAAGCTCACCTTTACTTATCTGATATACTAATATTTCACTTTCTGTGAGGATTACTGCAAAATCCTGATTAGGTGATGTATAAATATCAAGGGCTTCCGGAACTCTTTCCTTAACTTTATTCCAGCTGACATAAAGCTGATCATAGTTAACAAGTTTAGAAGGAGGAATCATATTTATATTAAAATCTAAGTATTTATCAGAATACTCACTGGAACGTGCATTAATTCTTCCTCTCAATATCCAATGCCCGTTTCTTCTCGCCACAGTAAAGCTGTCTTCTCTTGGCGTTTCTTCTAAAACCTCTCTCAACTCTTTATTTATAGAGGTTAAGGCTGCCTCTGCAGACTGATCCATAGATAATTTCCCCGGCTGTCCAATTATATCTGATATTTTAATGCCTGACCCAAGCTCCACATTATCCAAAGGAAGAGCTCTTATTCTCTGCATATTAGGTACTCCTGAGGAAGAATCTATAATTTCAACAGTTAAATAATCACTGCTGGCAAACATAATATTTACAAATCTGCTGTTTCCATCCCCCTCATTATTCCCTTGAACATTACTGCCTGCCTGACCATTGCTGCCGGTCCCTGATAAATTATCTTCTATAATTGGATAGGCTTTTATGGACTCTTTAACGGTATTTCCCGCGATTCTCTGCTCTAATTCAACGTTCCAAAACCCTCTTGCTCTAGGAACTAGCAGATTAGGAATTTCATAAATATGTTCCACATTTCCGACTTCCCAGGGAATCCATATAGTTCTATATTCTGAATGTTTTTTGTTTTTATCATTAGGTAGCCTGTCTTTTCTCAATCCTATGAGAACACCGGAAGAAGTATTTTTAACTTCCTCTTCCTTTTTATCAATGGGGTTTATATTGATCCTATCATATTGCGGCTCCTCAGTAGACACTCTATTAAGATACAAAAAAGCCCCCTCCATATACATAATTCCGGTATTCTCATCTAGCCTTATAAATTCGTAAAAAAGCTTATCTGAAGAATAGATAGTTATTATGTCTATGCTGTCTTTATTTATACCTAAATTCTTAGGATTTACTTTATAAAAATAAACAAAGTAATAGGAAGAGGTACTTTTACGGCTCTTATACTGAGGATTCACTGCTATCTCCTCATGAAATAAAGCTGCATTTGTACCGAATTTTGCTTCCTTCCCAATCATGTCATCTAAAGATTCCTTATTAGCAATTTTCTCGTTTATTATTTTATATTTGCTTATGTTCCATGTACCTTTTATAGGGATATTTTTATTTTTAGGGGAGGCTATCATATCACCACCCTGATTTCCTATTCCTGTACATCCAATTAAAAAAAAGGATAATAAAACTATAACTAATGGATATTTTGCTTTCATTAAACTTAACTCCTATTTCTCTATGCTATAAAGGCAACTTCACAGTTACCTTTGTTCCTTCATCTAACTCACTTTCAAATTCAAGAGTACCTTTATGAAGCTTTACAATCTCATCGCAAATAGAAAGTCCTATGCCATTTTTAGATTTAGAAGTTTTTCCTTTATAAAACTTCTCTGTAATCCTTGGTAAATCTTCTTTTGAAATACCGTATCCTGTATCATTTACTTTTAACACCAGGTACTTATCTTCTCTGCTTATAATAAGCTCTACCCTGCCGCCAGCCGGTGTAAATTTAAAGGCATTGTCCAATAGATTTATAAGCACCTGCTTAATCCTGTTACTATCTATAAGTACTTCTGGGATATTTTCATAGGCTTCTACAATAAACTTAACTCCTTCTCTTTCTGCTCTTGGCTGCATAAATAGATCTACATACTCTACTACCTCTTTAATGTTCACATACTGCTTCTTTAAAGTTATCTTACCTGCAGCAAACTTAGAGAAGTCTAATAGTTCCTCAACCATACCAGCGAGTCTGTCAGCCTCCTGCTCTATAATATCAAAACCCATAGTAAGCATTTCTTTATCCACATTATCATCATTTAAAGTCACTGCCCATCCTTTTATAGAGGTAAGAGGTGTCCTTAATTCATGGGAAACTGAAGAAATAAATTCATTTTTAAGAATTTCTCTGTTTCTTACTTCTTCTGCCATATAATTTAATGTGTTAGATAACTTCCCTATTTCATCATCGTTTACGCTGGTACTTCTTATATTTAAATTTCCAGCTGCCATTTCTTCAGCAACATTGGTTACCTCTCTAAGTGGGATTACTATGCTGTTAGCCAAAAATAAGCTGACTATTATGGTTATACACAAAACCACAAACCCAATGCTTAAAAAGATCAATGCAATCATATTAATTGCCCTATTTACCTCATTTAAAGAAGTTACGAATCTTATAACCCCTACAATTTTACCATTGGCTTCTAAAGGATAAGAAACAGCCATAACATCTGAAGAATCATAATCCACCTGACCTATCCATCTTCCATTTTCACCGGTCAATGCCTTTTTAACATCTATAGTGCTTAAAGGGTTATCATGAATAACTCCT
>NZ_CCXI01000085.1 GCF_000820705.1 Clostridium polynesiense
TTTCATCATTTTCATCATCTATAGGCTCTTCAACTCGCCTAAGAAGTGCTTTTACTCTAAGAGTTACCTCTATGGGGTTAAATGGCTTTATAACGTAATCATCCGCTCCATATTCCAGCCCCATTATCTTGTCCATATCTTGCCCACGTGCTGTAAGCATCATTATGCCTATACTTGGAAACATTTTTCTCAGTTCCTCGCAAACTTTAAAACCATCTATTCCCGGCAGCATGACATCAAGAATAGCCACATCCGGCTTTTCCATAGCTGCGATGCTTAATCCTTCTTCTCCACTTTCTGCTTCTAAAACCTTGAAGCCGTTTCTTTCAAAATTTATTCTTAAAAACCCTCTAATACTGCTTTCATCCTCAACCAGAAGGATTTTATTCATAATAATTACCTCCTAACCCTTCAATTGTATTATTTTTATTATAACCTTTTTATTATATAAAATAAATGATTAACTAATAAAGAGAAGTAATACTATCACTTCTCTTATAATTAAATTACTTTAAGGTTTTAAATTCATAACCTCTTTCTTTGAAATAAGCTATTATTTCAGGTAAAGCGTCAACGGTACTTTCTTTTCCTGCCGCATCATGCATCAATATTGTGATTTTATCTATTTTGGCAGCTTCATACTTTTCAGTTTCCTTCTTTATTTCACTGATTATCTGAGCCTTAGTCCTTCCTGCATGCTTGGCATCAGAAGAATCCACCATCCAATCTACATAGGCAATTCCTTTACCTTTAAAATAATCCTTTACAGGCTGCATATTTTTCCATGACATAGATCCCCCTGGGAATCTAATAACTCTAGTTTCAAAATCATCACCTAAAATAGATTTTATCTGCTTATCTGAGTTATCAAAATCTTCTATTATGTTATTTAATTCAGCTTTATTTTTAGGATATAGCTTTTCATATAGATGGGAAGTTCCATGATTGCCTATAGCATGCCCTTCTTCTAGCTCTCTTTTTAACAAAGTTGAGGTTTCCGGTGCATCATTAAAATTTTTAGCAAGTATAAAAAAGGTTGCCTTAACATCATTGGATTTTAATATATCTAAAACTTTTGGCGTATTTGCTAATGATGGACCATCATCAAAGGTTAAAAAAACCATCTTTTTTCCATCTGTAGGCACAACCTTTTCATTTACCTTTTGAACTTCTGATGAATTATATGTATATTTATCTCCTTCAATAGATGTATTGGAACTTTTTCTTACATCCTTCGGAAGCTTCTTATCTGCTGCTTTATCTTCTTTTGTCTCTTCAATGACTGCATTTTCTTCAGTCTTATTTCCTAAGGTAACTTCCTGCTTATTACCATAAAGGTTTTTTAAATTAAAGCCCTTTAATTTAGAATATTTAACACCAAAATAAGCTACACTTAGGATTGCTCCGATACCTATAAAAGAAATCAATAAAGTAATTATTACTTTTTTTCTTTTTTCTCTTCTGCTTTTGCGGGAAAATATTAATTTTTTTGACATAATATCCATCCTCATTACATTATACTATTTGTTCCATTATACCTTATAATAACAGCTTGTTTCAAATTTGTATACTAAATGGTAATATCAAAAGTAAATATATATTTATACAAAATAAAAAGAGTCAAACTGTTGAATCACAATTTGACTCTTTTGGCTCCGCGGAGAGGGCTCGAACCTCCAACCTATCGGTTAACAGCCGAGTGCTCCACCATTGAGCTACCGCGGAATACAGACCTGGCGACGTCCTACTCTCCCACACAGTCTCCCGTGCAGTACCATCAG
>NZ_CCXI01000086.1 GCF_000820705.1 Clostridium polynesiense
GTCCTCTGTTCAATTTTCAAAGACCAATTTGATTTACCTGTTCAACAGGCACTTATTAATAATATCACTTGTTTTATATATTGTCAACACATTTATTCATGCGTCTTAACTCGTGACAAAAGTTATATTATCACGTATGGTTTAGAGGTATATTTTCATAATATGTCATTAGACTAAATTATTTTAGTAATTCTTTATTATTCATAAATATTCTAAGTAATACATATGTAGATACACCTGGTAGAGTATATGTTTACTTAATATTAACAGTTCTTTGCCATGAAAAAAGGAGGCTTATAAGCCTCCTTTTAAACTATTGTTTTCTTGTTAAAATTTGAAAAGTGAATCCAATTTGGGCTTCTTCATCAAATATATCTCTTTCTTCTTTTACAGTCCATTCTTTATCGCTAATGTGTGGGAAAAAGGTATCCCCCTCATATTCCTTGTGTATTCTTGATAGATATAGCTTTTGAGCATATGGGAGCAGAAGTCTGAATATCTCTCCTCCTCCTATAACAAAATATTCATCAGTATCTTCAATGTAAGGCTTCAGATCTTTTATACTTGTTAATATGACTACATCATTATTCTCAACCTTATAATTTGAGTCCCTGGTTAATATTATGTGTTTTCTTCCTTTGAGTACTCCTGGAAGAGACGCAAAGGTCTTTCTTCCCATAATAATAGTTCCGCCGTAAGTTATTTTCTTAAAGAGCTCTAAATCCTTTGGTATTCTCCAAATCAATCCGTTGTCTTTACCAATAACTCTGTTTTCAGCCACAGCTGCCACAAAACTAATCATTTAAACTGCCACCTCCATTTTTATAGCAGGATGATGCTTGTAATCTAATAATTTTATATCTTCTATAGTAAAATCATAAAAATCTTTTATCTCAGGGTTTATAAACAGCTTTGGTGATTCATAGGCTTCATCCCTTCTTGAAAGCTGAAGCTTCATTCCGTCTACCTGATTCTTATATATATGAGCATTATTTATTACATGGGTAAATAATCCCGGTTTCAAATTAGTTACTTGTGCTATAAGATGAACCAGTACAGCATATTGTGTCATATTAAAAGGAACTCCTAAAGGGATATCTCCACTTCTTTGAACTAGCATACAGTTTAATTTATCCCCGGTAACATCCCACATAGTCATAAAAGCACAGGGATAAAGAGATCCCCCTTCTAAATATGGAATTTGCCATAGGCTCATTATATGTCTTCTATTTTGAGGGTTTTCTTTTAAACCTTCAATTAAATTATCAATCTGGTTATATTTCTTTACTACATATCCATAGGAGGTTCCAATGGTACCATCATCTTTCATCCATTCATCCCAAATATGCACTCCTTCTTCCTGAAGCTTTTTGACATCATTGCTTTGATCTCTGTAAATCCATAACAATTCCTTTACCGCTGTTTTAAAACCTACATGTTTTGTCGTTAATATAGGAAACTCTTTTTGAAGGTCAAATCTAAAAATTTGATGAGGAAGTTTATATGTAGGAATACCTGTCCTATTCTCTTCTTCATAGTATCCATTATTTAATATATCTTCAACTACATTTAAATATTGACTATCTGCGTTATTCATTAAAATCCTCCCAAACATTAATTACTTACACTATTAATTATACCAAAAAAATAATATTTAAAAATACAATGTGTATTTCTAAATTATTAATTTTCGTTTTTATTCTCAAGTATTAATTAAATATTTCTTGATATATCTTTTATTATCAAAGATTACACTGAGCTTTTTACTAAAGTATGCCGAAAAACAAATTATATTACAATAGAAAATAAAAAAAAGCCCAATCCCCGTATGCAGGAAGGGCTTATAACCTACTTAATAGGGTTACCCTCTAGGTTTTCAAACTTTGGAGGAATTTCCTTATTCCCTCTGTTCTGAGATAAATTTTTTACAGCAACTCTTTTTCTTCCCTTATTATTGCCATTGTTAGTCTTATCCATAAAAATCTCTCCTTTCCTAGAGTTATTATTCCCCTAAACTATTTATTGATACAAACTCCTAATTAATTACTTACTCTTGTCCCCATTCTTGAAATCTATTAACAAGCATTCCATCAACTTCAACCTCTTCTAAAAACATTTTAAGCGGTCTAACCCACACTCCATATTCACCGTATAGAGCCTGATATACTACCATATCCTCAAGGGTTTCTGAATGTTTTGCCAAATGCAGAACCAAATACTCACCACCCTTAAAATGCTTGTACTTTTTCCCGGTTTCAATGTATTTTCACCGATATTTTTCATAATTTCTCCTTTATATCTCCTTAATTGTATATCTATATGTAAAATTTAAAACTTAGCAGATTCAGTAAACCTGCATTTAGGAAAGCTGCTACATCCATAAAACCTTCCCAGCTTCCCACTTCTCAGTATTAGTTTTGAGCCGCACTTTGGACATATTTCTCTTTTAACCTTTTCCCTTCTATCCTTTAAATTACTGTTAATGGTATCAATATGAAGTTTTCTATTTTCTTTATTATCTATATTCTTCGAAAGGAGTTTAGAATATATCCTTTCTTTAGTATAATTGTCTATAGTTACAGTATTGTAACTCATAATTACTTTTTTAAGCTTTGGAGTGTTTATTACATGGTCCCTGCCTTGAAACCTTAAATTGGCCTCCGGAGAAAAAGTTACCATTGAAATATAGTTTATGTCATCATTTTCTCCCAGAATTTCCTTTAAAGCCTGTATATGTCCATAGTTTTGTTTTAATGGATTGTAAAGCTTCTCCTTTCTATTATTAGAAAGCACCTGTGTCCAATAGCTGTCTCTTTCATTACCTATTATACATCCCTTATAATTCTTTGTTTCTATGACAAAAATGCCGTAATTTGATACAACAACATGATCTATCTGAGTGGTTTTATTTCCTGTTTTAAGCATTATGTTATTAATAATCTTATATTTATTATTGTCCAAAAAAGATAATACCAAAGCTACAGACATTTCTCCAGTCTTCCCTTTAATGCTAGGCTTAAATAAATCAAATATTAATTTTAGTATTACAATAAGTATTAAAAGCCAAGAATTTTTAATAATCACCAATATATCATCCACAATATTTACCTTCCTGTTTTCAAAATTAAAATTTATATTATATATTCCTCTATCCTATTAAGTTTTTTTCTTGAAACTCCATAAAAACTATATAAGGCATTATGGACTTAATCCTTTCAAAACCCCTATACCCAAAGCTTTTATCATAGTAATTAATAATAAGACTCAGTGCCGTTCCATGTGTACCTATTATAATATTTTCACCTCTGTGTCCTTCTAATATACTATTAAGGGCCTTAATGTTCCTTACCTGAACCTCTCTAAGGCACTCTCCATAATTGAGCTTATACTCAAAGTCCTCCCACTGAGACCTGCAAAAGGAATCAAAATCTTCAATCCATACATTATCAACCTTTCTTTCTCTTAAATCCTCTATAATCTCTATGGCCAATCCTGCTTTTTCTGTAAAAGGCTTTATTGTATCCATTGATCTTTTAAAGGGACTAGAATATGCCTTATATATTTCTTTGTCTAATAGAAACTCACGCACTTTTTCTGCATCCTTCTTTCCTTTTTCACTGAGAGGTCTTGTGAGGTCATCCTTTACTGAAAAATCAGGCAAGGCATGTCGTACAAAATAAATCCCTGTCATACTAAATCTCCTCCATTTTTTCTTATATATAATTAAATATTATCAAGTATATATGTTTTAACAAATTTAATAACTGTGCTAAACTATAAAATGAGGTGTTTAGCATGAAAAAATCAATACGAGTTGTTGGCGCAGTTATAGAAAATGAATATGGAGAAATACTCTGTGCCCTAAGATCTACAAAGATGGCTATGCCAAACCTATGGGAGTTTCCCGGAGGAAAAATTGAGAAGGATGAATCCATACAAGAAGCTATAGTTAGGGAGATAAAAGAGGAACTTAAATGCGATATCCAATTTATAGAAGTATTTAACGATAATACTCATGAATATGACACTTTTATAATAAATTTAATTACAGCAAAATGCAGAATAACAAAGGGCAATCCTACTGCCAGTGAACATGATAAGCTGCTTTGGCTGAGTAAGAAGAATTTATTATCTTTAAAATGGGCTCCTGCTGATATACCCGCAGTAAATCAGATATTAAAGGACTTATAATATCATAAAGTACATTATGCATATATTATAAGATTCATACATAGGAAAATAGGGTTGATTAGACAAATATCAGGCTTCTGCACTTTAAACCTACAAGTTAGAGGTGCAGAAGCCTGATTTATTTTTACCAAATTCCAAGGAATCTCTGCATAAACAAGCTTACCAGGGCAATGCTTACCCAACAGCATAAACCTAGTAAAATAGGTTTCCCGCCAGTTTTTACAAGTTTAATAAAATCTGTATTCAACCCTATGGCGGACATAGCCATGGTAATAAAAAATTTGCTTAACTGAGTTAATGATTTTGTAATATCCTGAGGAATACTAAAAGCGGTACTTATAATTGCTGCTATAACAAAATATAGTATAAACCATGGAAATATTCTACTAAGTTTTATCTCCTTTGAAGATGAACTCTTTTCATTAAAGGATCTATATAGGGCCAGTATTAAAGTTATTGGAATAATAGCAAGGGTTCTTGTGAGCTTTACTATGGTTGCATAATTCAGCGCAGTGTCACTTCCATTAAAATTCGCCCATGTTTGTCCAGCAGCAACCACTGATGAAGTATCATTGATTGCAGTACCAGCCCACATTCCAAAACCTATATCGCTAAATCCAAACCACCTTCCTAAAATAGGAAATATAAGTGCTGCAACCACATTAAAAAGAAATATAACAGATATTGCTTTAGCTACATCCTCATCATCTGCCGCTATAACCGGAGCAGTGGCTGCTACTGCAGAACCTCCACATATGGATGAACCAACCCCTATAAGGGTTGCAGCTTTTGAAGGGATATTAATCATTTTTGCAATAATAAATGATACGATTAAAGAAGTAGAAATAGTGGATAATATTATAGTCAATGACTGAGCTCCCACCTTATAAATCTCCATCATATTCATACCAAATCCTAAAAATACAATAGCCAGCTGAAGTATCTTTTTTGATGTAAAATTTATCCCCGGCCTATAACTCTCCTTTATGGGAAGGTATGCGGCAAATAATCCTAATAATATAGCAAATACCGGAGCACCGATTACAGGAAAAATTTTTCCCATATACCATGCAGGGAAGGCAATAGCCAAAGTTAATAAAATCCCCGGAGAAAATTTTTTAAAAATGCTCATATAATCACTTCTTTCAGAATTAATCTTTTGTAAAATATAATTTCAATTTAGTATATCCTATAAATTACCATTTGTACAGATTACTAAGTTTTAATATTATACCCTTAAAAATATATGCAGCAGCACCTTTTAGATGCTGCTGCATATTTTAAACCATTAACCTTCTATTTGCTTAAATACCAGTAATCCTTATTTGCTTCCATTAAATCATCAAGTACAGCCTTGGCCTTCTCAGGGTTAACCACGGTTCTATTAAGAGTTAATGCCTGAAGAGCTTTTGTATAGTCTTTTTCAAGGAAGGACTCTACAGTAAGCTTTTCATAAGCATGCTGACCCTCCATCAATCCTTTATAAAAAGGTTTTATATTTCCATACTTATAAGGATGTGCTCCATCTTTTCCCACTGTTCCAGCTACTTCTACTATAGCATCCTCGCTAAAGTTAGGTATTATATCAATATTTCTTCTCATAAGTATAAATTCATTATGCAAATCATAAGCAATGGACTCAGCCAGTTCTACCATCAAATCACCAAAGACACTGTTTGTTATAACTTCAATATCCTCTATTGAATCTGCTTCTACAGCCTTTGAACAGATTTCCCACACTTCTTTTTCTCTGCTGTCTTTAGCTTCATCTGCTCTTGTATAGTTAGGATCGCTTTCTGCAACTATCTCTTCAGGGAAGAAATAATATTGAAGATAAGTAGTAGGTATATATTCATCAAAGAATCCCATATATTTATTTACTCTTAAATAGGTATCCAGCCAGGATTTTGAACGCTGCTCCGCATTATAGGGCTTAAAGTCATAATCCCTTAAATAGGTTTTTAAGGTTTCAAAATAATCCTTACCATTAATATCCTTAAGCTGTGTAAACCATCCAAAATGATTTAATCCAAAATAGGTGGCTCTTAAAATGCTCTGCTCTACCCCAAGGATTTTTGCAAAGGACCTCATAAGAGAGTATGGCTGATCGCATAAATTTAAAATTCTTTTATCATCGGGAAACACCTTGTCTAATCCTAATGCTACAATAGCTGCTGGGTTTGTGTAGTTTAATATCCATGTATCCTTTGAATGCTTTCGCACCTGATTTACCATTTCAATCATGGCTCCCAAGGATCTCATTCCATAAGAGAAACCTCCTGGCCCGCAGGTTTCCTGCCCCACTAATCCATGTTTTAGAGGAATCTTTTCATCCAGGCTCCTCATTTCATTTTTTCCTACCCTCATCTGGCAGAACACAAAATCAGTATTCTCATATGCTGTGTCAGGGTCGGTGGTAAATATAACCTCAGTTTCGCTGGAATAAGTATTTAAAACCAGTCTTATATAAGCCTCCATCTTGGAGGTTCTTTCATCGTCAAGGTCATAAAATATAACCTTCTTTAACGGAAATCTATCCTTTAATTTGACTAAGCTTCCTACCAGTGCCGGAGTTCTGGCACTTCCTGCTCCTGTTATAGTAATTATATTGCTGCTTCTCATGTGTTTCCTCCTTATTATATTAAACCATTTAGGCTTTTATGCCCTTTGAAGTTCCTCATCCACTTCATTCCTTACAAACTCTACTAAAGGTCCATATACTATATGGATGTGCTTAGCTGCCGGGAAGAATACTCCTGTGCATCCTGAGGTTTCTAAAAGCTTACGGTCTACTAATTTAACATCATCTAAATCTATTCTTAAACGTGTTATACAATTGTCCACGTTTTTGATATTAGGTCTTCCGCCTAGAGCCTGTATTACTATTTTTGCTATCTCATTATACTTCTTTTCTTTTATAAGAGCGTTATCCAAAGATGGTGAATCTTCTCTTCCAGGGGTTTTTAAATCAAATTTTAAAATAGCCCATTTAAATACAAAGTAAGTAACCACTGCCAATATCAGGCCTATTAAAATAAAGCTTATCCAGTTTGTTTTTTCGTAAAGCAAGCCAAATATTGCAAAGTCAAATACAGTTCCTCTGATATATCCAATACCAACATTAGCAAAAGAAAGCGCTACTGCTCCCACTCCTATTATCACTGCATAAAGCAAATATAATAACGGTGCTATGAATACAAAGGAGAATTCAAGAGGCTCTGTGACATTACCAAGTAATGCTGTCAATATTAATGTAATCATTAAGGATTTAACCAGCTTTTTATTTTCCTTATAAGAGGTTTTGTACATAGCAAGTCCTATTGCAGGGAAAGCAAATAATGTACAAAGCATTTGCTGCTGAGCCATAAATCTTGTTAAGGATGGCATCATGCTCCAGTATTCGCTGTCTGGTCCCAGCTTAAATAATACCTGATTTAATGTAGGCACTACTCCTACGAAGGTTTCTCCATTTATAACATAGGTTCCCCCAGCTTCAGTAAATCTAAACAGAGCATTCCATAAATGATGAAGTCCAAAAGGAATAAATAATCTTTCTCCTGCAGCGGTAAAGAATGGTCCCACAGGACTTAAGAATACTACTGAAAGCTTAGTTAATAATGCTACTAAAACCTCCCATATAAATGGTACTGTCAACCCTATTGCCATCATTATTCCCATGGTAATAATAGGAACTGATTTTTTACCGGAGAAGAAAGCAAAAGCGATTGGAAGTTCAAGCTTATAGAATCTATCTGTAGCCCAAGCTGCAACTAAACCTGTAACTATACCTCCCAAAGCGTTTATGTTCATAGTTTGAATTCCTAATACCTTTATTTGTCCATACTGGCTCATTACAGCAGCATCTGCAAGCTTTCCTGTAACCACCAGCCAGGAATTCATAGAAATTATTAAGATAATATAACCTATAACCGACGCAAACACCGATATTCCTTTGTCTTTTTTAGACATACCATAAGCCACACCCATGGCAAACATCAGAGGTATGTTATCGAAAACCGCACCAGCTATAGTTCTTAAATTTACTAGTATAGTGTTTAAAATAGGGTTTCCTAAAAACGGAAACCTAGCGATCATATAGGATTGAACCAATGCGCCTGTAATACCTAGTATCATTCCAACAGGAGCCATAACGGCAATAGGCAGCAGCAAGGTTCTACCAAATCTTTGAATCTTTTGACTAAAATCCTTTGACATTCCTTTTCCCCCATAATCAAAATATAATTAGTATTTATGAATACGTTTTATAAAAGAGCACTCTTTCCAAGATTATTTTACATATAAAAAAATAATCTTACAATAATTCCAGAGAATACTATTTTCCTATATACAGGCTTAGGTCACCAAAAATGAACTAGGTCATAAAAAAATAACCCACCTTCATTGTGGGTTATTTTTATATTCCTTAATGGAATTAACAAGGATTTCAATTACTACAAACATACCAATTCTAGACAAGCTATCGTTATATTTTGTTTCTGTATCATCAGAAACACAGTGCAGGGTATAGTCGCTAAGTCTTGCCAGCTCATTATTTCCAAAGGAAGTAATGGATATTATCTTCACGCCCTTAACCTTTGCTATATTTGCTACTTCAAGTATTTTTTCTGTGCTTCCGGAAAGTGAAATTAAAACTACCACCTCGTCACTTTTAAGAGAGTTACTTACCAAAGTAAGGAGGTTGTAATCCTTAACAAATATGCATTTCACTCCAATGGTTAAAAGTAAATGATTCAGGTAATATCCTGCCGCTTTGCTTGTCCCTCTAGCAAAAACATAAACTGTACTTGCTTTTATAAGAGCTTCTGAAATCTTATTGTACTTTTCTACTTCTGTAATGGAGAAGGTTTTTTCTATATTTTCTTTTATATTATATTGAAGATCCTCAGCAAAATTACCTTTACTCTTTTCGTCTTTACTGGATTTTAAATAATACTTTAAATCAGAAAAGCCTTCAAATCCAAGCTTTTGTGCAAGATTTATAATAACGGTTTTAGAGGTATATGTCTTTTTTGCCAAATCGCTTATTTTCATTTTTGTTACTTCTTTTTCATTTTCATAAATATAAGTAAATACCTTCTGTTCACTGTTTGTTAACGAACTGAATTTCTTTGCTAAATTCTCCATTTAATCCCTACTCTCTGAAATTGTTATAAAAATATTACTTATAATTAATTTAATAGTTTTAAACTATGTCTTTTATAATATAGCGGATTATAATGTCGATTAAATATTATAATTATATATCAAAATTAGAAAATAATATATTTATAAATATACAAGTTATTATAAATATAAATTTTTAATAGCTTTTATAAATTCCTGCATATTAGGTTTATTAATTCTATTTTCAATTTTATCATTAATAATCTTTATACACCTTTCTGTATCTATTGTGTTTTTAAGAAACTTTGGTAAATTATCACCTATCATTTCATTTATTATAGTATCATCGAAGATTTGGTCCATTAATATTTGATCAGCATAATTAATTAGTTCCTTATTAATTAATTGGTTTCTAAAAACTATATCTAATATGTCAGCAAAAGAATTTAATTCATTAATATTAGTAATGTCATGTGGAATTATTTCTGTTTTTCTTAAAATGGAGGTTATTAATCTAAAATATATGGAAACGAATAATAAATTGGATGCCCTTTGCTTATCGTTATTTTTATGGTTTAGTGTATTATTACCGTAATATACTATTGCATAAGGAAATAAGTAGCACCTCGGATCAATTGGTGTTGAATCATTAAATGTTTCATCATAATATTTCCCACCAGGAACATAATCTCCAATACTTTTCGCTTTGGCAGGTTTGAGTAAAATTCCTGCTACATAGGCCTGTACTGATTCTTTCGCTATAATAGTATTCTTTTTTATAAAGTTTTTATCAAAAAGATAATTGTACTTTATATTCCCTTTAATCTTTGGTTTAGTAGTTTTTAAAATATCCGCATTTCTTTGAGTTTCATAATTATATCCGTAACCTTCAAATGCTTTTTTAAGTCCCTTATGAAAAGATTCTAAGGCAAAAAAATCCTTACCAGTTACAGCATTCTGGCTGTTTGTATACTTAGTAATAAATGTACGTTTATTATTTGTGTCTTTTATTATTTTTACTAATATTGTTCCTTCAACTTGATTTTGAACTTGTTTATCTTTAATACTATTCCATTCAGTAAAGATAACATTTGCTGTCTGACACCCATTAACAATTTGTGGTGTAGTGATTTCAAATCTAGACTCACTCTTTGCCTCATAATTGTCGCATACAATAGTTATACCATTATTATAATACCAAAAAGATTTAGGTGATTCCCTAAAAGTATCTACCATTTTTTTATTTATTTTTCCGCTCTTACCTAGAAAATTTCTAATATTTGAGTAATATAGATAGTCCTTATCTTTTTTAATAAAACGTGCAAGATTTTTTAAAGCTACCTCGGCTACTATTGTAGTGTGCTCTTTATTTTCAAAATATTTTTCTATTAAAAGTTCTGATTTTTTTCCTTGAAACTGACTAGGAATTGAGTTTGATAAATTATCAATATAATTAACCATCTCTGATATTCCCATTATTTTCATTCGACAGTTTTTACCACATCTTTCAGATACCGATTCTTCAAATTTCTTAACTTCATACTCAAAATTTTTTGCTATTATCATGTTATCGGTGATATAAAATAATTGAATATCATTAATATTATTCTCATTATCAAAAATAATTTCATGTACATCTTTAATTTTAGGTCCAAATGCACTTTCACTCCCTTCAAGAAGATTTGCCATTTTTGCAATAAAAGCATGAACATTATCTTCAGAATGAGATAAACCATATTTTGTTTGGATAACATGTAATGATGATTTATATACAAACGCTGCATCTATTCCTTTATCACCATTTCCATCAACAATTAAAACCCCAGTTTCACTAGAAATATCTTCCTCATCCAGTTCACTTTCAGCCTTATCAAAGATATTAAACAACACCCAATTTAAGAAATTCCTACCTTTTTCAACAGTATTACTGGTTTCACCAATATACTCCTTTATCTGACCATTTAGCTTTTCTTCTTTTAAATTCATTTAATACCCCTTCTCCTCAAAATATTATAAAATAAAACATATTAACTACATTATATATATTACCATAATTTGATAATAATTGTAATAAAAAATAGAAATCGTAGTTAATCCATAAACCTATCTACTTTTATAATTTTCCTAGTTTATTTCTATTAATAATTAAATTGAAAACAGCTTCCAATAAAGGAAGCTGTTTTCAAAAGAATTTTTATTTCATTATTCTGCAGATATCATTTGTAAATTCAACTGGATCGCTAACCTGAAGTCCTTCTATAAGCATCGCCTGATTATACAGAAGATTTGTGTATAAATCCAGCTTTTCCTTATCACTTTCATAAGCATTTTTTAAAGAATCGAACACATCATGATTAACATTGATTTCAAGAATCTTATCTGCTTTTATATCCTGTCCGTTAGGCATTGCTCTAAGTATTTTTTCCATTTCTATGGACAGCTCGCCGTCATTAGAAAAGCAAACAGGATGCTGCTTTAACCTTTTAGAGGCCCTTACGTCCTTAACTTTGTCCTTAAGCACATTTTTCATATAGTCGAATAGCTCTTTGTTTTCCTTTTCCTCAGCCTCATCTTCCTTTTTATCCTCAGGAGTATCTATTCCCAGGTCGCTGCTGGATACGGATTTAAACTCTTTTTCTTTGTAGCTCATTAATATCTTTATTGCAAATTCATCAATATCCTCTGTGAAGTAAAGTATTTCATAACCTTTCTCCGCTACAAGCTCTGTCTGTGGAAGCTTTTCTATCCTTTCTACAGAATCTCCTACTGCATAATAAATATATTTCTGTTCTTCAGGCATTCTGGATATATACTCGTCTAAAGTAACTAATTTCTTTTCTGTTGAAGAATAGAACATCAAAAGATCTTGAAGCATATCTTTATTGCTTCCAAAGTCATTATATATTCCAAATTTCAACTGTCTTCCAAAGGATTTGTAGAATTTTTCATATTTCTCTCTATCCTTCTTCATAAGGTCTAAAAGTTCACTTTTGATTTTATTTTTAATATTTTTTGCTATAAGCTTTAACTGTCTGTCATGCTGAAGCATCTCTCTTGAAATATTTAAAGATAAATCCTCAGAATCCACCATTCCCTTCACGAAGCTGAAGTAGTCAGGAAGAAGATCTGCACATTTATTCATTATAAGTATCCCGTTTGAATAAAGCTCTAAGCCTTTTTCATATTCCTTTGAATAATAATCAAAGGGTATAGCTTCCGGTATAAATAATATAGAATTATATCTAACCGCTCCATCAGCTATTATGTGAATGTGCTTTACCGGCTTATCGTAGCCATAATGCTTTTCTGAATAGAACTTCTCATAATCTTCAGAAGTAAGCTCGCTTTTATTTTTTCTCCAGATGGGAACCATACTGTTAATGGTCTTTTCTTCTATAATGTCTTCGTACTCATCTTCTGTGCCTTCTTTAAGCCTGTTTTCTTTTATATCCATTTTTATAGGGTATCTTATGAAATCTGAATATTTTTTAATGATACCCTTCAATCTATATTCTTCAAGATATTCATCATATTTTTCATCTTCAGTATTTTCTTTTATCTTTAATATAATTTCTGTGCCTACTGTTTCCTTTTCATAAGGTTCTATGGTATAACCCTCTGCTCCGCTGGACTCCCATTTATATGCTTCAGGGCTTCCCAAAGCCTTACTTATAACAGTAACCCTGTCAGCTACCATAAATGCAGCATAAAAGCCTACTCCAAATTGACCTATAATATCATAACCGTCTTTTAAGTCATTTTCTTTTTTAAAGGCTAAGGAACCGCTTTTTGCAATAACACCCAGATTGTTTTCTAATTCTTCCTTAGTCATACCTATACCGGTATCTGTAATTTTTAAAACCCTATTGTCCTTATCTGCTGAAATTTTTATAAAATAGCTGTCCCTGTCAAAAGTAAGGGATTCATCTGTGAGAGCCTTATAATAAATTTTATCTATGGCATCGCTTGCATTGGAGATAAGCTCTCTTAAAAATATCTCCTTATGAGTGTAAATGGAGTTAATCATTAAATCTAAAAGTCTTTTAGATTCAGCTTTAAATTCTTTTGTTTCCATAAATTTCTCTCCTTTCACAAATAAAAACTACGCATACAAAAATAGGCGTAGCAGAAATATTAACTTCATTGTTAGCACTCTACAACTCAGAGTGCTAATCCATAACTTTTATATATCACATTGAAAACATCATGTCAATAAGCTTACAACCTTAAAAACACAAGATAATATCTTCTAAATTAATCCAATAAGCCTTAAGCGCCTTAATTTGAAAAAAACTTCTTCTTTTCAGCAATCTACATTTTGGTTATTTTATAGTAATCCATTTTGCTTTTCTCTACAAACCCGCAGGATTTGTAAAGACTTAAAGCTTTATTATTAGCAGCTAAAACCTGAAGCACAATTTTTTTAACATTTTTTTCTCTAAGCTTATCTATAGATAGATTTACAACCTCTCTTCCGAAGCCTCTACCCCTGTATTCAGGCAGAATACCCAATCCATAAATTCCCCCTTCCTCTTCCGTTATCCCTAAATGAACCTTACCGATTATATCACCTTTAAACTCAGCTATATATATGGTGGTTCCACACTTTTCCTCTTCCTCAGGTATTATATTATTCTCTTCATTTACTTCCATGTTAAAATATATAGAATTCTGCCTTGCAATTTCTTTACTATCGTTATTGTATGCTTTTCTAAGCACTATATCTTCCTTATTTTCTCTTTCCTTTGGTGAGCTTTCTAAAACCATGTTATATTCCGTACTATCATATAATGCTTCTCTTGCTTTTATAAAGGCCTTACCGGAAGAGGAACTGCTATCTGTTAACAATAACATTTCATGTATACTCCTCTTTTTCCATTCATCCTCTGCAAGTGTCAATAATTTTGTAAAAATCCCTCTTCTTCTATAATCAGGGTGGACCATTCCATTAATCTCAAGTGCTTTTCCACCAAAATAACAGATTCCTAAATATCCTACAAGAGTGCTGCCGTAAAAACACATAAACTCATTTATATCCTTTAATTTATCCTTTAATTTATCCTTTAATTTATCCTTTAATTTATCCTTTAATTTATCCTTTTTAACTTCTCCCCTTTTAAGCTTATAATCCAATTCCAATTTCAGCTCTACATTATCAGCTTCTGTGCAAGTTTTTTCAAGTTCATTTATAAAATCATAATCATTCTTATCAAGAGTTTCTTTTAAAACAATATGAAATCCATTTATTCCTTCCAAATTAATTATTCTCCTTTTTAATTTTATTTTATATTAAATTATATGAGATTTATATAAAACTTTTAACTTATAAATATATCTTTATAAAAAATCACAGTATTAAAACATTTTAATACTGTGATAAAATATATTATCTGTTGAAGAAGCTTAAAGCAAGAGATATAAGCACAAAGGACATTAAAAGAGGAGTAATATATTTAATGCATATTGCAAAGAAACTTTTTCCAATAAATTTATTACCTTCTAAAGTTATTTCATTTTCCATATACCCTAGACCTATTTTCCATCCCATTAATAAGCTCATAAACACAGCAGCTAAAGGCATCATTATCCCTTCTGAAAGAAAATCATAAAAATCCAGCCAGCATAACCCCAGAGGCTGATACATACCTGAGGAACCCAATGCATCTAAAGCAACCGGAATACCAAATATTATAACCGCTGTCCCTACTATAGCAGTAACCATTCTTCTGTTTCCGGATTTACCCATTTCTAAACGGGTATCAATAAAATGGGCACAGGCCACTTCTAAAAGAGATACTGAAGAGGTAAGTGCAGCAAAAAGTGCCAGCATGTAAAATATAAAACCTAATATTAATCCAATATATCCCATGCTGTTAAAAACTTCATGAAGAGTCTGGAATAACAAGCTTGGTCCACTTGCAGGATCAAGGCCTTTGGCAAATACAGCGGGAAGTATAGCAAAACCTGCCATTAGTGCAAATACTGTATCTGCAATGGGTATTATAAAGGCATTTTTTACGATATTTTCTTTTTTAGATAAATATGAACCATAGGTTATCAAGCATCCCATTCCTAAGGACAGAGAAAAGAGCATCTGTCCTCCTGCAGCTCTAACCGCTTTGAAAAAGTTAAATTCCGCTCCTGAGAAACTGAACATAAACTTAATTCCATCAACAGATCCAGGAAGGGTAACGCTTCTTACTATGACTACTAAAAGCATAACTAAAAGAGAAGGCATGGCTATCTTGTTAAAATTCTCAATACCCTTGTTTACTCCTCCCATAACAATCCCTATGGTTATAACCATAAATAAAATATGATAGGTTATAGAGGTAACAGGATTACTGAAAACGCTGGCAAAGTATTCTGCTCCCCCTACTCCTTTAAAAGAATTGTTTCCAAATATGTTAAGAATAAAATCTACCATATACTTTATTACATATCCTCCAATGGTGCTGTAGAAGGATAATATAACAAAAGCGGAAAGCACTCCCATCCATCCTATAAACTTATATTGCTTCCCTATTTGAGCAAAAGCTAAAACAGGACTTTTACCAGTTTTACGTCCTAGAGACATTTCTATGCTCATAATAATAATTCCACAAAAAGCTACCAGCATCAGGTAAATCAGAAGAAAAGCAAAGCCTCCATTTGCCCCCATCTTATATGGAAAGCCCCATAGATTCCCAAGACCTACTGCAGACCCTATAGCAGCCATGAGAAATCCTAAATTTGATCCCCATTGCCCTCTTTTATTTTCCATGAATAATACCCCCTAATTTTAATCACTCATTTAAACGTTTTCAAAAATTGAACTAAACAAAGCTTATTAATTTGATAAATTAAAACTACAACCTCCCTAAAAATCTTTTTTATAACATTTATGTAATAAATTATATATTATTTTAGCATACTTGTAAATAATTGTTAAATTAATTAAATATTTAACAATTATTTTAAAGATTTAACAAAAAAGATGAAGCCCATTATACAGCTTCATCCTTTATATTGCTCTAATTATATATTAAAACTTATAAAATTCATTGTTAGCATAAAATAAATAATTAGGAGTTTTATACTATAAATAGTTATTTATTTATCATTTTATTTTAAAGCTAATTTTAATATTAATAATATTCTATACTATTTAATATTAATTTCTATTCTTATGCTTAAGATAGTAGAAAACAGGAAGCCCTGCTAAGGTAATTCCCATCCCAACGAAGGAATTCACAGGATTACTGAATATTGTACTAATAAGTATGTAAAGCCCACCTGATATTCCTATTATAGGCGTTACCGGATATAAAGGAACCTTGTATGCCCTTTTAGTGTCAGAACGTTTTTTCCTCAAAATAAAAACTCCGAAAACCCCCATGGTGAAGAATATCCACAGTACGAATATAAGAAGATCCGTTAATGTGTTAAAGCTTCCTGAAAATATATATATTACCGCAAGTACACTTTGAAGGATAAGTGCATTTGCCGGTGTACCTAATTTAGGATGAACCTTCCCAACTACATTACTGAATGGAAACTGATTTTTTTCTCCCATTGCTTGAGGCACCCTGGCTGCCGTCATTAAATATCCATTTAAAGAGCCAAAAACCGATACCATAATACCTGCGGTTATAAATGCAGCACCGCCGCTTCCAAATAAAGCTACAGCCGCATCTGCTCCTGGAGTTTTTGAGGAAACTATAACTTCATAGGGAAGAACCTTAAAGATTGCAATATTAAATAATGCATATACAATAATAACAAAAAGCACTCCCATAGATATCACCTTAGGAAGATTTTTTTCAGGATTTTTTATTTCCCCTGCCATGTTAGTAACTCCTATCCATCCGTCATAAGCCCATAGAGTCCCTAAAATAGCTGCTCCAAAACCTGCACTGCTAACTGAGGCTTCTACCGCTGAAAACCCTGGAGAGGCTTTTGACAGTACCCCAAAAGCTATAATAGCAGCCACAGGAATTAATTTACCTATAGTTGCAAGGGTTTGAATTATACCTCCATATTTTGTGGATATAATGTTCATAGCCAGTATAAATCCCAATATTCCTATGGCAAGAAGCTTCTGCTGAGTACCATTCATAGAAATGAAAAATCCTGCATAGGTAGCAAATGCAATAGCCTGTGCTGCCACTGACGCAGGATAGGATATTATAGCCTGTACCCATCCTAAAAGAAATCCAGTTACTTCGCCATAAAGCTCCTCAAGATAGATATATAATCCTCCTGATTTTGGTATGGCGGAAGCTATTTCAGCTACTGACAGTGCAGAAGCAAGGGTGATAACTCCTCCTGCTATCCAGGCAAGGAGGCTTCTTATAGGTGATCCTGCATTATTTAATACAATCCCCGGCTTAAGAAATATTCCCGATCCGATAATCATACCCACCACAATGGCTAAAGCTTCTATAAAGGTTATAGACTTCTTCAATGTACTTTTCTCCATAATCTCTCATCCCCTGTTTATTTCTAATTATTTTATCTTTAGTGCTTAAATTATAAAATGACCAATTCAGATTACCATAATAAAGGTTATTTTACAATAAATCTCTTAATAAAAATTTGTTAAATATTAATGTTCTAAACTTTGCCTTTCTTATATTTAACAGGTGAAAGGCGTTTTTCCTTCTTAAAACACTGATAAAAAGCCGAGAGACTATGAAATCCGCACATAAAAGCTATATTAATCACAGTAAGCTCTGTAGTCTTTAATAGTTCAGCGGCTTTTTCTATCCTTATTCTACTTAAGTATTCCTTGGGAGTAGCGCCAACCTCCTGCTTAAAAATCCTTATTAAATGATTGGTACTTATAGGAAGCTTAGCTATTTCCTTTTCTATCTCTTTACTGTCATTATAATTATTAAAATATATATACTTTGCTTTTTCAATTATATTGAATATTGGATTATACTCAATCAAATCCGGCCTGCATCTTTTAC
Source organism: Clostridium polynesiense (assembly GCF_000820705.1). Classification (GTDB taxonomy): domain Bacteria; phylum Bacillota; class Clostridia; order Clostridiales; family Clostridiaceae; genus Clostridium_AA; species Clostridium_AA polynesiense. Next base: position 18,270 of record NZ_CCXI01000086.1, read on the forward strand.
AGGGTCTTAAGCCGTACTTAAGAGCAGATTCTATATTTTCAAAAAAAATTACATTTTCCTTTAAAGGAGTTTTAGAATTACAGGAGGGTCTGCAGAAGATTCCTGTAGTTGTTACTCCATAATAAAATAACCCATCGTAGACTTTATCGCATCTAATTACTGCCTTCCACTTTTCTCTTAAGGTGATTTTCATTTTCTCACATCCATATTTTTATAGATATAACGCTTATAATACTAAAAGCTTTAATATCCCTTTATCCCTCTGCAGATAAAGCCCAAAGATACAATGAAGCCACGGAGCCGTAGGGAGAATACCTCTTTTTATATCTGTTAAATCTTGTTTTGTCCATTGTTTTATGATGATAAAGCTTCATCAAGCCTCTACGTATGGCGAGATCTCCATAACTTAGCACATCAAGCCTTCCCATAGAAAATATCATAAGCATTTCAGCAGTCCATACACCAATACCTTTAATAGAGCAAAGTTTAGCACATACTTCTTCATCCTTCATGTTTTTTAATTCCTCTAAATCAAGCCCACCTGCTTCAATGGTATCAGCTAGACTTTTTATATATAAGGCTTTTTTCATACTTATTCCGCATTTTTGTATATCCTCCGCAGAAGTATTAAAAATCATCTGAGGAGTAACTGAATTAAATTTTTCTGTAAATCTCCTCCATACCGTAGCCGCTGCTTTATTTGATATCTGCTGCCCTACAATGCTCTTTATCAAGGCTTTAAATAAATCCGAGTCTGTTTCTCTTTCAATGATTCCTATCCTGTCAATAAGCTCTCCAAGTTTTTTATCCTTGCTCTTTAAATATTCTATCTCTATATTTCCATACTTAAATATTTCCATATTTTTTCTCCAAATTCAAAAGGTACTTTTTAACTTCTAATCCTCCTAAATATCCTGTAAGCATTCCATTTGCTCCAATAACCCTGTGGCAGGGTATAAAAATAGGAATAGGGTTTCTGTTATTAGCAAGCCCCACTGCCCTGGAGGCTTTAGGCTGCGCTATTATCCCCGCTACCTCACCATAGGTTTTTATAATCCCATAGGGTATTTCCTCTAAAGCCCTCCATACCTTCC
>NZ_CCXI01000087.1 GCF_000820705.1 Clostridium polynesiense
AGGAAGGTCAAAAGCTTTTCTTTTACCCTGGATATATTCCCTTAGCTGCCTGCCTCCCTCCTCAAGAAGAGGAGTTTCTTTGAAAATCATATCCCCAACTGCTGAAGCTCTATTAAAATACACATTAGTAATAGCTTGGTTTTCTTCAGCAATCCCTATTTCACCAAAAGGAGTGTTATAAAAAAATATATTTTTCATAGGCTTTGCCTCCTGTTTTTAATCTTATTCCATCCTTTGTATGATTATTTTACCAAAAAATATTTTATTTGTCTTACGGAATATCACCATGTAATTTTTATGTAAAAAGCAGCAGAAACCTCTGCTGCTATAGTAGAATTATCATTTTAAGCTTTATCTATGTTCTAAAATGCATTTAATATTCATCTTTTAATATTGAATAATACTTACAATCAACTAAAACTCCAATATTATTTTTACTGATTTTTCTTAAAAGTCCTTCATATTTTAACCCACACTTTTCCATAACCTTTCCTAATAAAGCCTCTATTGAATTTTAATGAAGCTAAAAGCAAAGATCATTAAAAACACTACAGACATAACAAAAAATTTAATTCTATTAGAATCCACCAGCTCTTCTTTATAATGCATATCCCTATCAAAAAAAGCTTTTCTTTTATAATATGAACTGTTTTTATTAATAGCTATATATAGAGAAGCTACAAAGCCTATGATATCAATAATTCTAAATATAACTAGCATTTATGATTTCCCCCAGACTTTTTATTTTATTATATCATATAACTTACAATAAAATCCATAATAGTTGTAATTATGAAATATGATAACTATTCCACTCTCTTTTATTAATTGAAGTATAAAAAAATTGTAATTATTTAATAAGTAGTATAAAGCTTATAAAATTCTCTGCGATATAATAACTACAAAGCTAATAAATAGCAATGAAGTAACATTTTATATATCAAATAATATTTAAATAATTATGTATGTAATAGCATAAAGCTTTATATAACCATTGGCATGGATGCCAAATATTTTTCTCTAAGGAAGGGGATTTTATAAATGATAATTAATCACAATCTTAATGCTATGAATGCTCATAGAAATATGGGTATGAACACTGTTAACTCAGGAAAAGCAATGGAAAAATTAAGCTCAGGCTTAAGAATTAACAGAGCTGGAGATGACGCTGCAGGTCTTTCAATCTCTGAAAAGATGAGAGCTCAAATAAGAGGTTTAGATCAGGCTTCAAGAAATGCTCAAGACGGTATTTCTTTAATCCAGACTGCTGAAGGCGCATTAAGTGAAACTCACTCAATTCTTCAAAGAATGAGAGAATTAACTGTTCAAGCAGCTAACGATACTAACGTTGACGTTGATAGAACAGCTATAAAGGATGAGATTGATTCCTTAAAATCAGAAATAGACAGAATTGCAACTACAACTCAATTCAACGAAAAGAGCTTGTTAAACGGTAGCTTAGCTACAGCAGGAAGCGGAGCAATGCTTCAAATAGGTGCAAATGCTGATACAGCACTATCATTAGAAATAAACATTGGAGCTATGGATTCAACATCATTAGCTATCAATGCAATCGCAGTAACTGATCATACAGCATCTAAAGCTGCAGTAACAAGCGTTAATACAGCGAT
>NZ_CCXI01000088.1 GCF_000820705.1 Clostridium polynesiense
TAAATAAAAAGAACAGGAATATTCCTGTTCTTTTTATTTATAACAATATAGCTTATTTTATATATACACTGATAAATATCCTATATCATTCTAATACTCTAATTTCATCACCAGCTTTTATATATCCACCCTGAATTACTTTAGTGAATATTCCCTCTCTGGGCATAACGCAATCCCCAACCAAGGTCCTTATTTCACAGCCTCCATGACACTCCTTGCCAATTTGAGTTACCTCCATAATGGTTTCACCTATAGACATTTTAGTTCCTACAGGAAGCTTGTATAGTTCTAATCCCTCAGTGGTTAGGTTTTCTGCAAATTTTCCTGTGCACAATCCCTTTATACCTAAGGCGGTCATTTTATCAATGCTTTCCTTTCCTAAAAGACTCACCTGTCTATGCCATTTTCCTGCGTGAGCATCTCCTATCAGTCCATGGTCAGCCTGAAAATATCCTTTTTCTATAGGCTTTTTTACAACGCCTTTTTTTTCACTAATATTTACCGCCAATACCTTAGCCATACTATACCTCTCTTTCAAAATCTCCGGATTTTCCACCGGTTTTTTTAAGGAGCATAATCTCAGAAATAATCATGCCTTTATCCATTGCCTTACACATGTCATAAATAGTAAGGGCTGCAGCGGAAACTGCTGCTAGAGCTTCCATTTCCACACCGGTTTTTCCGGAGGTCTTAACTATTGAATTAATCTCAATACAGCTGTTTATCCTGTCTATTTTAAAGCTTATATCGCAGTGAGATATAAATATAGGATGACACATAGGGATTAATGAGGAAGTATTCTTTGCTCCCATTATTCCCGCTACCTGAGCTACAGAAAGCACATCCCCCTTTTTGATTCCTCCCTCTGATATCCTATTAATGGTTTCTTTTTTCATGGATATCCTTCCAAAGGCTCTTGCTTCCCTTTCTGTTTCCTCCTTATATCCTACATCCACCATTCTTGCTCTTCCTTCATTATTTATATGTGAAAGCACCATTTTATCCTCCTATCTGATACATCTGCCTTTTACTTTTGCTTATTCCATCACTATTCAGCAAGTGTTCTAAGGGTTTATTAATCACTGCAGCTCTTATAACCCTTATCAGCTGCTCCTCATCATACATAAATTCCTTAATGCTAATTTCCTCCTGAGAATGAAGGCATGGTTTTATAGTCCCTATAGATGTAAGTCTCATTCTGTTGCAGGTTTCACAAAATTTACAGCTGAGAGGACTTATAAATCCTACAGCTCCCCGTCCGCCATTAATCTTATACATATCTGCAATTTTATTATTGTGATCTATAGGCTTCAATTCAGGAAATTCTTCTAATATATCCTGAGATTTAATATATCCCCTTTTAAAATATTCCTTCCCCTCTCCAATAGGCATCAGCTCAATGAATCTTATTTCTATAGGAAATTCCTTGGTAAGATATATGAAGTCCTTTATTTCATCATCATTAATACCTTTTACCAGCACCACATTGAGTTTTAAGGGTGCTAGTCCTATTTTTAAAGCTTTTTCTATAGCTTTAAAAACCTTATTTATCTCTCCTCCTCTGGTGATTTCTTTGTATCTATCAGGCTTCAGTGTATCAAGGCTTATATTCACTCTGTTAAGTCCTGCATTTTTAAGGTCATCTGCCAATTCATAGAGGAGAAGTCCATTTGTGGTTATTGATATATCCTTTATTGAGGAAATCTTACGGGTTTCAAATATAAGCTCTTCTATACCCTTTAAAATAAGAGGTTCTCCTCCAGTATACCTTACCTTTTTTATTCCCAAGTAAGAAAAGGCCTTAACAATCTTAATAACTTCATTAAATCTTAATACATCTTCATGCCTTAAAAGATTTACCCCTTCCTTAGGCATGCAGTAAATACACCTTAAATTGCATCTATCTGTAAGGGAAACCCTTAAATAATCTATGTTTCTTCCATACTTATCCTTCATAGGCTCCTCCTAAACAGAAATAATCTCACCAATCCTGGAATAATCATAACCTCCAAGACTTTTTATCTTTTCTATAAACTCGTCACTGGTTATAACTTCAATAAAATTTTTAATTCCCTCAGTGCCAATATATTTTCTTGGAACCGCTATATCATATTCCTCTTGGCCTAAAGGAATAAAGTCAAGTCCCATCATAGCTGCTGCAGAGTAAATTCCAAGTCCTGCATCTGAATCTCCTGATGCTATAGAATCCGCAACGGAAAGATGAGTAAATTCCTCTCTGTCATAGCCCAGTATATCCTCAGGATTTATATTAAGATCTTTCAGCATAAAATCTAAAAACAGCCTTGTACCTGCTCCTCTCTGTCGGTTAACAAATTTCACCTTTTTCTCAGAGATATCCTTAAGCTCCTTAATATTTAAAGGATTCCCTTTCTTTACCATTATCCCCTGTATTCTGCTTACTACCTTTATTAGATTTATATCTTTATCAGAAAGATATTTTTTTATATAGCTTATGTTATATTCACCAGTTTCTTCATCTAGAAGATGAATAGGAGCCATATGAGCCTCACCCTTTTTGATAGCCATTATTCCTCCCATGCTTCCTACATGAGAAGAAGATAGAAATAAGCTCCTGTCCTTTTCATTCATCATGGTGCTTATTATGTCTAATATGGGATCATGACTTCCAATAGAAACAACAGTATTTTTTATATCCCTTTCATCCTTCAAAAGCTTAATCTTTACCTTGCTCCCTCCTTCAATTCCCTCACAGTTTTGAGGTATTTCCAATATTCCGTCACATTCCACAAGAGACATAGTAGCTCCAGCACCTCTACTCACAGGTGTTGCTATATATCTGCCATCAATAAAACCAAGCTTAATCCTTATAAACTCTAAATATTTCAGTGATGACATAATTCTTCTGGTGGTTATAGCCTGTATCTCTGGATAAGCCTTGTACCTTAGTCCTTGATACATAAAAAGAAGTCTTTTTATTATAAACTCCATGATGATATAAGCAGACACAGGATAGCCAGGGATTCCTATTACAGGCTTTCCCGTTATCTCTCCCAGTATTACAGGTTTCCCCGGCTTAATGGATACTCCATGGATATGAACCTTTCCAAGATCTTCAATAATCCTTGAAGTATAGTCCTCCCTTCCTGCTGAGGAGCCTGCATTAATTATCACCACATCGCATTCTTCCACTGTTCTTAATACCCTATCTCTTATATCTTCATATATATCCTTTTGAATAGGATATCTCCGAGCTTTTCCTCCCCACTCCTCCACCTCAGCAGAAAACACCCTTGAGTTAAATTCAATTATATCTCCTGTTTTTAGAGGTTCACCGGGTTCCACAAGCTCTGTTCCCGTAGGTATTATGCCTACTATAGGAGCTTTCCATACCTTTATCCGGTTTACTCCTCCTGCCATTAATCCTCCTATATCCACAGGTCTTATTTTATGATTAGAGGAAACTATAAGCTGTTCCTTTACTATATCCTCACCTATTGGACGTATATTCTCATAGGAAGCTGAACTTTTATATATTTTAACCTTATTGCTGCCTGACTTTACTAGGTCTTCTGACATTATTACCGCATCATATTCCGAGGGTATAGGATCACCGGTATCTACAGTTATAAAATCTTTTCCTTCCTCTAAAGTTACAGGATTTTTCTCTGATGCTCCATGAGTTTTAAGACTTAAAACCGCTATACCATCCATGGCTGAGGAGTTATAGTGAGGAGAGGACAGCTTAGCATACACAGCCTCAGAAGTGACCCTTCCACAAGCCTCCCAGGTTTTGATTTCTTCAGCCTCTAAAGGTATATCCTTCAATTCTTTAAAATAAATATCTAAAGCTTCTTGAAGCTCATGATTCGATAAATATACTTTCTTATCCATTGTTCCTTCACCTTTGTTCTTATTTATAATTTATATACAAGAACCCTTTCCCCTTTGTTTATTCCTTCAATATTTTTCTCAATTCTTATATATCCAAAGGCCCTTGAAAAGGCTGACATTATGGCAGATTTTGATATTATAGGTACAGCAATAAGTTCTCCCAGGCTATTCTCCACCTTAACAGGAAGAAACTCCTCCCGTCCCTTTGCCTTATGATAGTTCACAGAAAAGGTGCAGTTAAGGGGATATTCCATAGAATGGCTTGTATACTTTATATTGAAATACTCCTTAACAAAAGTATTAAATATCACCGCGCAAGCTAATGGGTGTCCAGGTAAACCAAAAATTACTTTTTCCTTAATCTTTGCAATTAAAGTTGGTTTTCCAGGCTTTATTGCAATGCCTCTAACCAAAAGCTTAGAGCCTTTCATATTATTTATAGTCTCTAAGGTTTCATCCTTTTTACCCACAGAGCTTCCCCCTGATATAAGCACCACATCACATTCCTTAGCAGCTTTATCTATAACATCGGTTAACTCCTTTATGTCATCATTGTATATTCCATATACACAGGGAACCCCTCCATTTTGCTCTACCAAAGAGCTTAAAAGACTGCTGTTTATGTCCCTTACCTGCCCAGGCTTAGGCTTTATATCAGGCATTACCACCTCATCTCCCGTTGAAATAATACCGCATTTCAATTTTTTATAGACAGGAATCTCTTTTTTACCAAGGCTTGAAAGCACAGCTATCTCATAAGCTCTTAAAACTGTGCCCTTTGATATAATAGTTTCTCCTATTTCTATATCATCATCCTCATCAATAAGATTTTCTCCGGGACATGCCGGTTTATTAATGAGTATAGTATCATCATCAAAGCTTTCAGTATACTCAATCATAACTATACTGTCTGCTCCCTCCGGCACCATACCACCTGTAGGAACATATATACAATCTCCGGGAACCTTGATTGAAGCCTTTGGTGTCTCTCCCATCTTCACTTCACCTTTTAAATTAAAAAGTGAAGGCATTGCCTCACTGGCTCCTGCTGAAGCCTTGGAATTAATACCATAACCATCTACAGAAGATCGTCTGAATCCAGGTATATTTTCCTCAGAGATTAAATCTTCACAGACAATCCTTCCTAAAGCCCTAGAAAGCTCTACTTTTTCACTTACGGTACCTTCTGAAAAATTGCTCCTTATAGTTTCTAAAACTTCCTTTATATCCATAACTTTAAGTAGATTCACTGCCTATACCCCCTATAATCCTTATAATTATCTTGCACATTCAAAAGCATTTCCGGTAAGTATATCAATCCCATGAGGAAGTGTATCTATTATAAAGCCTAAATTTTCAATTGCCCCTTTGGGACTCCCGGGAAGATTTACTATTAGGCTTTCCCCTCTAATACCGGCAATTCCTCTGGACAGCATAGCCTTAGAGGTGAATTCACTGGATTTAGCTCTCATTATCTCTCCAATTCCCGGAACATATTTCTCTATAACTTCTTTTGTCGCTTCAGGAGTAACATCCCTTTTAGAAAAGCCCGTTCCTCCATTTGTAAGTATGAGATTGATTTTCAACACATCACATATATATTTAAGCTCTTCTTCTATTTCATCTATTTCATCAGCAATTATTTTACAATATTCAACCTTATAACACTTTTCCTCCAAAGCATTTATAATTGCCGGTCCTGTTTCGTCAGCTCTTAATCCCATAGACCCTTTATCACTAATTGTTAAAACTGCAGCTTTAATCATAAACATACTCCTTACTCACTTGAATTTATAAATTAAAAACCTTCTTTAAGTAGTCACTTTCCGGATTGTTGAGAACCTTTTTTCCTAACCCCATCTCTAAAATTCTACCTTTGTCCATAAAAATAACTTCATCTGAAATTCTTTTTGCCTGTAATATATCATGAGTAACTACTACCACCGTTTTCTTTCCTTGAGCCATATACCTTATAAGTTCTTCTGCCTGAAAGGTGCTTTCTATGTCCATACTTGCAGTAGGTTCATCTAAGAAGGTAAGTTCAGTTTCCAGGACAGCAGTTCTAAGAAGAGCAACCTTAGCCCCTTCTCCTCCGGAAAGGGTTTTAGCGTTTTTATTTAAAAAACTCTGAAGGTTAAAATATCTTAAATATTTATCAGTTCTTTCTTTGATTAATTCCTTTGATGCTTTTCTGTACTCAAGACCACAAATTATGTTTTCAAACACTGTTCTATTAAAAAGATTATTTCCTTGAAGAGATGCAGATATCGACTTTCTCACAGGATGTATATCTTCCTGGCCGTTGTAGAATATTTTCCCGTAATCGAAGGGTATGAGGCCTGAAATGCATTGTATTAAAGTGGATTTTCCACTTCCATTAAGTCCTAAAATTCCATATATCTTACCTTCCTCTATAGTAAGATTATCAATGTTAAGGACGGTTTTTTCATTATATTTTTTTATTAAGCTGTCTATAGTTACCCTCATAGTTCATTATCCTCCTTAATTTTATTAAGAAGATAATTTATCAAAAAGGAAATGGATAGAAGTACAATTCCGATAATTATAGCGTCACCAAATTTCCCCTTACCGGTTTCCAAGGCTATATAGGTTGTCATAACCCTGGTATAACCTTTTATATTTCCCCCTACCATCATAACAGCTCCTACCTCTGAAATTGCTCTTCCAAAGGCCAAAGCTATCAGACTCAGGATATAGCCTTTTCCTTCCTTTATTATTGTTATATAAATATCTTTATTTTCCGCACCAAGAGCTAAGCATATTTTTCTGATTTCTGCTGCACTTTTAGAAAAGTAGCTCACGGTGAGACCAAAAACTATAGGAAATATAAGAAGGCTCTGAGCAATTATCATTGCTGTAGGAGTAAATAAAAGCCTCAGCTCTCCTAAAGGACCGCTTCTTGACAGAAGCAAATAAACAAGTAACCCCATCAATACTGGAGGCATGCTCATTAATGTGTCTGAAACTCTAATTATATGTCTTTTAAGTGTGAAATTTTTTAAAGCAACAGGTACTCCTAAAGATATACCTGCTGCTGAAGCTATTAATGCAGAACTCATTGATACCTTTAAAGACATGAGTATTACAGGTCCTATGTTCTCTAGCAACTTATTAATTCTTATTAAACACTCCATTTAATACCACCTGTTATTTTGCGTTAGGTATAAATAAGGATTCACCGTACTTCTCCTTACCAAAATCCCGTATAAGCTTTTGAACTTTATCTGAAATAATCCAGTCTACAAATTGCTGTGCTTCTTTATCATTTATTTTATGTTTTTCAGGATTTACCTTAATAACACCATATTGGTTGTATAGCTTATCATTTTTTTCACAGACTATTTCAAGAGAAAGCTTGTCCTTCATTGAAAGGTATGTGGCTCTGTCAGTTAAAGTATAAGCGCCTTTTTCATCAGCCATTTGGAGAACTGCCCCCATGCCCTTTCCTGCTGAAATGTACCATTCTCCAGAGGGCTTAATTTCTGAGGTTTTCCATAGGTTCTTTTCTTTCGTATGAGTTCCTGATTCATCTCCTCTAGATATAAAAGCTGCTTTGGACTCTGAAATAAGTTTAAAGGCAAGTTCAGGATTATTTTTTGCTTTTTCCTTGATCTTAGCTTCATCTGACTTTGGACCTACAAGGATAAAGTCGTTATACATAACATCAAAACGCTTTACTCCATGTCCTTCCTTTACAAACTCAACTTCCTTCTCCTTAGCATGTACTAATATACAATCAGCATCCCCTCTTTTTGCTATCTCCATTGCTTCACCGGTACCCTTAGATACTACCTTAACGGTAATTTTAGTATCCTTTTTAAACTCCGGAAGAAGATAATCCAAAAGTCCCGAATCCTCAGTGCTTGTAGTGGTGGCTAAGATAATGTCCCTTACTTCCTCGGCAGGAGCTCCCTTGCAGCCTCCAATCAAGGCGCTTAAAGCTACTGCTATTATTAATATTGATTTTTTTAACATAAAAAACTCCTTTCATATTTAAACATGAAAGGAGAAAGCCATAAGCTTATCTCCTTTCCAAAAGGGAGGCACGTCAATTTCTAGACGGACCCATCGTCTTGATCTTCATAGCCTAAGCCTTAGAACATCAAGATCGGAGAGCTGTATTACCACGGTTTTTTTTCTTTTCAATTATTTTTGAAAGCACGACTCCAAACTCAAATAAGAGTAGCATTGGCCCTGCTATAAGCACCTGTGATATTATATCCGGAGGTGTTATTATAGCGGCAATTATGAAGACTATTAATATGATGTACTTTCTGTTTTTCTTCAAAAATCTAACCTTCAAAATGCCAAACTGTGTTAAAAGTATCATGAGAATGGGAAGTTCAAAAACTATACCAAAACATAATATAAGCGTTGTTATAAAACCTATATAGCTTTGGAAGGATATCATGGGTTTAACTTCATCGATGTTCATATTTGAAAAAAATTCTAAGGTAAAAGGAATCACAACCTTATAAGCAAAGGTTACTCCTATTAAAAACAGTAAACTTCCTCCCATTAAAGACAAAAATATATATCTTTTTTCCTCCTTCTTTAATGCCGGCTTTATAAAAATCCAAATTTCTAAGAATATAATAGGAGCTGCTAAAGTGGTTCCGGCAATAAGGGAAAGCTTTATATAACTAAGAAACAGCTCCGATGGTGTTAAATAAATAAACTCATATTTTCCTGCAGGCTTTAAGATTTCCATAACTACAGGCTTTATATACATATAACTCACAGAACTCAATACTATAAGAGCTGCAGCACATATAATAAGTCTTTTTCTGAGTTCAGCCAGATGCCCTACTAAAGTATTCTTATCTTTTTTTACCTTTTTCAATTTTCTCTCTGCATTACTTCTTATCATCTTTATCAGACTCTGAATCAATATCTTTGGTTAATTTATTTGAATAGGATTTAAATTCATTTATCGCTTTCCCTAAGGATTTTCCTATTTCAGGAAGCTTAGAAGGTCCAAAAATCACCAAGGCAATACATAATATTAATATTAATTCTGATGCGCCTATTCTGCCGAACACTTAAATCACTCCTTTTTTATAATCAAAGTTCAACTCTTTCAATTCCGTTATATACTGCTGGTCTGCTTGATGCTATTCTCCCAATAAGGGTTATGTTAAATCTTTTTGCTATATCTAAAGCAAGGGATGTTGGAATGCTTCTGGTAGCAATTATGGGAATTCCAATATTTACAGCCTTGAGAATCATATCTGCAGATATTCTCCCTGTACTTATGAGAGCCGTATCATTAAAATCAACCCCTAAAAGCACAGACTTCCCTGCTGACTTATCCACTGCATTATGCCTTCCAACATCTTCCCTTAAAGCTAATATCTTTTTCCCATCAACAATGCAGGAACAATGTACTCCTCCATGACTTTTATACATTTCAGCCTCTGAAAACATCTCCTTTGCTAATCCCTTTAAATCCTCCATATTAACAGAAAAGGGAGAATTATTTATTTCTTTGTTATAAAAGTCTTCAGTAAACTGCACTCCACTGCCGCAGCTGCTGGCTAAGACGGTATTTAACCGAAAGTCCTCCTTTAAGACATTCTTGCCAAGGGTTATGAATATTTTTTTCATATCGTCACAGGCTCCAAGAGTATATATTTCTTCAAGACTGCTAACTATTCCACTGGTAAATAAGTATCCTACAGCCAGTTCCTTTAAACTCTTAGGAGTGCACATAAATGTCAGCAGTTTAGTATTGTTAACTATTAACTCCACCGGTGCCTCTTCACAGAACTTTAAAAGCTGTTCCTCTTTTTCTTTAAGGATTCTCATATTGAATAACCTCAATCCACTCAGTCAGTGCCTTTGCATGGTCTTCTGTAAGGTGTTTATCAGAATATAGGTACAATGCTCCGTTAGTTGCTTTTGATTCTTTGATGTCACTGAACTGTGCATCTTCCTGTATATTTTTAACAAAGGTCTTTATCATTTCATCGCTAAAAGAAAAGGGTCTTTCGTAAAACAAACTAACTGCAGTGGGTCTTGGATATATCTCTGATTCTCTTCTTATAGTTTCTGCCATAAGCTTTATCAGGTCATTTTCCTCTACTCTATAAACCATCTTCGCATAAGATTCAGTCATTTTTTCCCTTGAATAATAGTACTTTTCCTCTTTGCCTTTAAGCAGAGCAATATCTTCATAATCGGGAAGAGAATCAATTGCTTCTATAAACCCTTCAATTTCTCTATCATTAAGACTTATAGGCTCCTGATAAAGAGAAGTATATTTAACAAATCTGCCCTTAGCGGAGCTTTCTCTGATATGCTCCACTGTCTCCTTAAGCCTTTCTTCATTGATAACGTCTAAATCTTTATTAATTGACACTTTTAAAGACATCTCCTCCCTGGAAAACTGGTTAAGCAGCTAAAAGCAATACTATATCTCTGCTTAACCTTATCCCCATTAATTGCTATGGCAGCAGGCTTAACCTTTCTAATTCATCAGCTACATCCTTCATACCCAATTTTTCTAAGGTTACCCTTGTAGGTGCACCGGTATTTTCATCCCAGCCCATCTCTTTATAAAACATAGTAAAGGCTTTCTTCATATCTTCTCTGTCCATTTTTATAGTTCCAGGAGTAAAGGGTTGCTTATCCGGGTCAGAATCAAATACCCATTTACATATTAAGTCATGTTTTCCTCTCATGTCCGTAGTTCCCATCTGCTTTACCGTTAAAGCTCTGTGAAGGGTAAAAATCCTTTCACCTGCCAAGTCCAATTCCTGCTCTGTGAGATTTTCTCCTGTTATCATGTTGTAAAACTTTGATTCCAGGGTTGTATCTCCACGATAATTCCTATCCTTTACAGGGGAAGTAGCCATTGGCCACATCCAATTGCATAAGGTTAAAGCGTCATATAAACAATTTCTGATGATGCTCCACTTTGCAAATTTAGCCTTATACTCATTCATAGGGGTATAATTGGCAGGAGGATCTATAGCATCCCCTGAACCCCAGATTTCTTTGGCTATATCCTTAAGAATATTGATAGGCAGTCCCGAACCTATAAAATTCATATGAGAATGAGATTGAGCATCCCTGTTGAACATAGACGAAATAATTGCACCAACCTGAGCACCAGCTTCATTGCTGTGATGCTTTGGAAATCCTAATGGAGACCATATTCCATAGGCATAGTCATCCCAAAAATCCTGTCCAAAATTCCAACGCTGTGCTATCCAATAGGTACCGTCAGCAATATGGCTGAATTCACCTATTTTAAATGCCACACGCTTATAAAATTCCTTTAAGAAGGAAGGATCCTTGTTTTCCAGCTTATCCCAAGGAATACTGTCATATTCCTCTTTAGGTAATACCTTTTTTAATATTCCTTTTTCATAAGCATATTTTAAGTCCTTACCTATCATTCCATAATTGCACCATACTCCGTAATCATCTGCCAGCTGAGCACCAAGAGCCTTGCCTATCATATTGCCGTCGCCTTTCTCAAATTGGTCAGCAATCCCCTTAATCATAACTCCCCCGGGAGAGTGAAAGCCCATACAGGTATTAGCAACATGGCTGGATACGCCATAATTCTCTAACTGAGGAATATTAAGCTGTATATGGCATCTAACAGGACAGGACTGGCAGCCACCCATCCTCACGGTATATTTTTCTGCCACAGCACCTAAGTCAAAAACAGATTTCATAGTCCTAAGACCGATTTTATTTATCTCTTTAGCCTTGCATTCACCGGTTTCAATTTTATTCTCTGAAGCTCCCCAGGTCAGTCCTTCCCTTGCTGTCCATCTGCTTCCCTTATCGCTGAATTCAGCCCAGGGTTGTGGAGTACTTGGCACCACATGCTGATTATTTGCTCCGATTATATCCTTAAGCATATATTGATTAAGGTCATACCAATCATGTCCATTTCCAGCCATCTTAACTGATCCGGTACCTCTTACCGCTATAGCTTTAAGCTTTTTTGACCCCATAATCCCGCCATGACCTCCAGCAGAATGGGAGCCGCTGTTCATGATAACCGATAAATTAACCATGTTTTCTCCAGCCTGACCTATAGCAGCAACTACGAATTCCTTCCCTACTCTTCCAGCTATTTCCGCAGTTGCTCTTTTAATTCCTTCTCCCCATATAAAAGAAGCGTCTTCTATAGAAACCATATCATTTTCTATCTTTAAATAAACAGGCTTTTTAGAAGCTCCTTCAATAACTATTGCATCATAGCCTGCATACTTCATCATAGGCGCAAAGTTACCGCCCATATGGCTGTCTGAAACCGCATAATATGGATTACTGGGAAGGAGAGATGTTATATTAGTCCTGGAGCTGCAGGGAACCCCTGAACCTGTCAATGGACCTGCAGCAAAAACCAATTTGTTGGCTTCATCATAAGGCTTTGTCCCTGCAGGCACCTCGTCAAAGATTACCTTATAACCTATTCCCATTCCTCCTATAAAATCCTTATACTTAACAGTATCTTCTTTTGTTATATTTCCTGAAGTAAGATTTACTCTTAAAATCTTACCAGCCCATCCGTAATTGTCCGCCATGGTTTACCCCCTAATCATTATTTTTCCTTCCTTTTTACTAGTTATCCTAATATATAACCCTTTCTCTCCATTGCAACTCTAACATCCTCCCATGGGATAAGCCTTAATGCACCTGTTGGACATCCTGAAGCACAAACTCCGCAGAGCTTGCATTTAGAAGACTTATTTGTTTCTGGATCCACTGTAGGCAGATGCCAGGGACAGGCTTTGGTACATGCTCCGCAGCCTACACACTTACTTTTATCAACTACTCTTGCGCCCTTATTTTTCTTATCAAAAAATATTGCTTTCTCAGAGCATGCATTTGCACAGAAGGGTTCTCTGCACTGCTTACAGGTTTCCACCGACATAAGAAGATTTCCAAACTGTCCATCCTCTTTTTCATAGGATATTTTCGGTCCATTTAATCCATAATTGTAGTTTCTACTAACCTTAACCTTAGAAATATAAGGTTGCACCTTATTTTCATGAATTGCAGAGCAGGTTAATTCGCATCTTTGGCAGCCTGTACACCTTGATCTATCTGCAATTAACAGTCCTTTTGCTAAAGGGAACCCCGCTGCATCCTCTGCATTGCCGCAGCCAAAGAGGCTCAGTATAGAAAAAGATAATATTGCTCCTCCTACTCCTTTTCCTGTCAGCTTTAAAAATTCACGTCTTGTAGTTTCTCTTTCAAGTATTGAGTTTTTTGGATCCTCTGACATAAGCGCTCCTCCTAATAAATTTTATAACCATTACAATTGTCATCTTTATAAATGATTGTTAATTAACAATCATTTATATACAAAAATCGTCACTATAAACTTAAATTTAAATATAATATTTTAAAAACATTTGTATATATTATATGTTCATAGGGAAAAAATAAGAATTTTCGGTTGTTTAAACCTTTTCAGAGCAATAAAAAGAGAGTTTCACCAAAAATATTCTCTTGGAATTTTAGCACAATTAAGTATATTATTTAACGATTTGTTTCATATTAACATATTTTTAAAACTATTAAAATATATTCTACATTTTATGTCATCCTTTTTTGTATAATTACTATTTTAATAAAAAATGTTTTTTTATATTATCAATATTTTAACTTATTGTTAACAACGCACACTTTTTACAATAAAATTAATTTCATATTAAATAATTTCTATAAATATTCTTAAAAATACTGTTAAATAATATTATTCTCTGATTCAAGTTAATATTCTAATGAATCCATAAGACTTTAAACAATAGATATTATCTTAAGATTCATAAAAATAAAAAAGTATAAGACATCTTAAAAGATACCTTATACTTAATCAATCTATATTAATCCTACTTATTCTATAAAATCCAATCAAAAAATATGTATATTAAACCTTTACTTTTCTAGTGCTACTCTGAATTATAAAAACAACTTTAAATAATTATATAATTATATTTATTACAAAAGCTTAGATAATAATTCATAAATTAACATTATTACTCCAATAAGTGCAAATAACACTCCGCCTATCCTCATAGATGCAACATAAAAATCCGATGGCTCTCCATCTTTAGTAGTAAGAAAATGTTCTATTTTCCATAATAATTCCGGTTTAAACAGCATTGCTAGTCCAAGTATTATAAGTGTAGTAGTGTAAAGAAATATCTCATATAATTTCATAGTAGTTCACCTGCTTCTTATTAAAAAACATAATATTTTGTATATATAAAATTATATCACATTTTTATATAATTTTATATTTACTTGTATATAAATAAAAGCAGATGGTGTAATGCCCATTAAAAATATCATCGAATATATTATTAAGTTTAAAACTCTAAATCTACATACAACGCACTATGGTCTGAATCCTCTGTATAAATCATATCGATTTTATTAATTTTAAAGTCATTAGAAAGTATGATGTTATCTAACGTTCTCAGTCCATCAGCGGTTTTATTGTATGTACTGTACCATACATTATTATAACCATTTACTATTTTATAATCCGAAAAAATGTTATATTCACTATTACTCTTAACATTCCAATCTCCAAATACTATAAACGATTGTCCTTTTAATGAATCCAATTTATCTCTAATAAAACTCATCTGTTTTTGCCTATAACTATCATAATTCCATTCCAGATGCGTAACAAACACAAATATCCTTTTGCCACGTATAAACACCTCTGATTGAGTTAATATTCTAGGTTCAGAAGCTTCGTGGTTAGGTAATGTGTATTGATTATGACGTACCGCTTCATATTTTGATAACAAACCCAATCCATAATCCGCAGTATCTTCTACTGTAGTTGAATTATAAAATCTTTTAAATGGGAAGGTATCTTGTGCTAATGTTGTTATTTGATCTTTTGTAGTCCCATAAGCAGGAGAATTCTGTCTAACCTCTTGAAGCCCAACTATATCGAATCCCCCCTCAATTAAATAATCCCTACTTCTTCCTGATAAATCCATTGGCTTACCAAATAAATTATAACCTGAACAAATATTAAAAGTAGCAACTCTTAACTGTGTTCTGGATATATGATTATTTCCTATATCCTTATTGCTGCCTGAAGTTCCTACCTTACCGCCAGTAATAATATCACAGCTGAGATTTATTAATGAAAAAACATATTTGTGCTGATATGCGATTATTCCTAAAATGATTACAATTAATAACACACTTATATTTCTTTTGATTAACATATTTACCCCACATAAAATGATTGTATACATATTTACCATATATTCACTCAATATAATATATATGTATAAAACCAGTATAATAAACACACTTAAAAATCCTTTTATTGGAAACAAATTGTTATAATATAAACTGATGAATCAAAGTTATTAAAAAAGTCCAAAATATAAAACATCTTTATCTTCAGCTACAGTAAATAAATTTGTAGAATACAAATATGGAAATGCAAAAAAGAATGGCTGCCACATCACTTTAAAGTGAACCTTTAGCTAACCATCCTATCTGTTTTTTATTTTGATTTTATAAAAGAATGAGGATAATTTTTTGATTTAACATTTAATTTATCCAAATAAATCTTATCTTTTAAACCACCCTCCAAAGAATAAATGTTTAAGCAATATTTATTCCTTTCCTTATCATAATACAGAAAATATATCTCCGAATCAGTATTGCTGTAAAAGCTTAAAATATTTGTATCTACATTAAATCTATAATCCTTTATAGAAAATTCTTTTATAAATTTATTAGATTTTATATCAAAGCTATATACCTCTCCACCAAGCATAGGATAATATATTTTCCCTTGATTATAAAATATAGAACTAGGTGATATGGGATAAAATTTATCATTATCCTCTTCTGAATCAAATTTAATTAAGTCTGATACTGATTTTAATTCCAATGTATCTGAAGAGATTTTTAACATACTGATACCATGATGTTCTTTAACACAGAAATTATATATATATCCGCCTTCAACTATAATTTTATTGTTACTGTTTATTATTGTATCAAGAATAATATCATTTTTCTTAATGCTGATATCTTCCTGCCCATTTATAGAAATTTTCTGAATCTGCTTGTAATACTTGTTTTTCATATCAGATGTATTTAAATAGATATTTCCTCCATCATCACCATAACTATTTACAAAGCCTTCTATCTGATGTAATGTCTGCTTTTCTTCGTTACCTATAATTATATTAGAAGAATAATAGTCATCTTTAAAGGCTTCGTTTAATAGAAAATAGAACAAATCTTTATTTTCAAGTATATCTGCCATATTATAACCTACGGTATTTTTATCTGATACAACGTTATCCATATTATTTTTAGAATTTAGACAAACTATTCCTTTATTGCTTTGATATAGTACTTTATCCTTATAATTTATAAGTTGCGAAAATGGATATGCTTTTTCTTCATAAATCTCAACGTTCCCTAATTTATCAATTTTTATAATTTGGGCATCAGTATTTCCGTATGAAATAGATGTATAGGATGGTGCGAAATACGCAATCCAATATTCATCTTCTGTTTTACCACTTCCTAATTTATTACCTTTAATAATTATAGATAGTATTATAACTATAATTATTACTGAAGCCACTGCAAAGATGCTAATAGTTATTTTTTTATTCATATGCACCTCTAATAGTTTAATAGGATTTATATATACTAGACTTGCTATGATTTAAAATATCTTTAGGGTATACACCTAAACCTCCATTTTGATCCAAATCTAAGTTTGCCTCAACCATATATGCTGACCATACTAATTTTGAACAATTTTTATCCCCATAATATGATGTTAGTCTATTTGTTGCAAAATTATAAGAATACTTTTCTCCTCTTCTTCCATAAGCCCAATTAGAAGCCCTATTCTGGATATCTTTAGATACTCCTGAGAAAGTAAATATATATGAGCCTCCTTCTACTTTCTTATTTATTCTGTTCAAACTTCTAACTCCATTAGTAGGATTTCCATCAGTAGCAGGCATTGATTCAACGATTATATCAGACGTCCAATATATTCCTACATGTCCATGTTGTACTGAAAATGTGCTTGCAGGCTCATAAAATACATCACCACTATATTTCGCTGCCCCTAGTGTATAAGTTGCTCCATCACCTTTTCCTCGAGTTGAAATTGATTTATTGTTCAGTCTTTCTTTTTCAGTAAGGTTTTTTTGAACTTTTAATTCATTTAAAATTTGACTTGTAATCTCAACCTCTGATTTTCCAAGTGAATTAGAGGCTTCTTTAATAGCTTTGTCAATCTCCTCAATTGACATTCCCGGTGTTAATTTCAATATATCCTGCTTAGCATTAGTTCCGGCTTTTGCTGAAAAACCACTGAATAAAAGAGATGTTAGCAAAATAGTTGTTATTAGTATTTTTTTCATACAACCCCCTATAAAAGAAATATTATTATCATTATCTATAATTCCATATATTCCATTTGAAACTTAATTATTCCCTATTTTCTTGCAATTAAATATTTATTTACAACTAATCTTTACCGATAAAATTATCATTACTTTTTCTCTTAAATATCCATAATAATAGCTTCTGCTCCTCCTATTTAAGCACTTCAAATGATTCTTTTGAGGGTATCTTACATAAAAAATTTACTGCTCGCACCCTTCAGGTATAATAAAAGCACCTACTCCATATTTAAGTAAGTACTTATCACATTGAATATAATCCAATATCTTGCCAGATATTCTTTAACAATTTTCCACTAATACTATGTTTATTAACTAGTTCTAACTCATTACTGTAAAAATCCCCCTCCCATCAGAGCATACACTAACAAGTTTAGATGGTTTCACTTTACACAATTAAAAAAGCGCGCTTATAATCTACGCACTTTTTCTAAATTACATTAAATTAGATTGTAACATTATAGAACTTGTGTCTTTTTTAACTTCTGTTATTTTGGGTACAGTTAACATATTTATAATGAATTCTTTACTTTCTAAAATAGAATCCCCAGTAAGAGTTAGAGTTGCTATATTGTTCTCCCATGAGATATGATAATTGCCATCACTTAAATGTGCTCCATCATAAAAAATATTAGTATCGTTTAAGTGTTCTTTTATTAAAGAGCTCTTTTCTTTATAATAAATTGATATCTTAAATGTTCCTTTTAAAAAAGGAGGCTTATATTTAATTATTATTTGATAGGTAGAATCTGGAGAATTTAATTTAGCTAATGTTTTGTTACTATTAAAAATAGTCACGATTATTATAAATATTAGCAAAGTACTAGAAATGATTATAGTACGCTTCTTCATTGTTATATATCCTCCTAATTCATCTTTTATTTATTGAAAGTATACCCTTCTGAAGCAGCTTTATTAAATATAAAATCCACAAAACACCTTCTACTGCATAAAGACGATCTACTTTAGGGGATCCATAACCAGACTCCCCTACAAGCTTAGTTAAGATAATTCTATATATGCTATACCCATCAACGTATGTTTTCTTAATTTATGAAGAATGTGAATTACATTAACTTTATGCTATGTTCGTTTACTCACCTATACAAATTAGAAATTGTTCAGTTACAAGTTATCCTCATAATCCTGACAGAACTCAACCATCATATATACTAAAAAAAGAAGTTATTTTGCCTTTAGTATACTTACCTTCTATTAACCCAAACTCTGGATCATAGTACTTCCCATTATAATACAGCACCCAGTGAGTATAACCTCCATTTGTATGCACAGTGAGAATAGAGTATTCTGATGAAATAGGATTTTTCTTTGAAATTCTTACATTCTTTTCAGCATGTTTTATATTATAGTAATCAAGTATTTCTATTAATTGTCCAATACTTGTTGGACCATCAGTTTTCATATCTTTTATCACTTCTTCTATTGTTTTACCAGTAATCATGGCAATACACGCTTGTCCGCAAGTGGAAAATGTAGGTTGCATAATTAACTCCATTTTTATATCCACCTCACACAATAAATACAATGATTAATCCACGTAACTATTTTCCGTAATTAAACAGATAATGTTTGTTACTCATTTTTTCGATTATTCTATCTCCATTCTCTGTTCATCAGTATTTCTACACCCCTAGAGAATAAAAGCCACCAGCTACTGCTCTTCCTAGTCCACCTTTAGTTATTGTTTCTCCATCTTCTAAAAGCTCATATTTCAATATATCTTCAAAATTATAATTCTTAGGGTTCTTTTTGTTGCCGAAGAATCCATCTGCACGAGCCATTGCTTTTTTTCTTCACCAAATTCAACATCCCCAATTTTTTTGTTGTATTAAAATCCTTAAATAATTCCATATTTTTTTGGTTAGCCTCTATAGGAGACTTTACAGATATAATACTTTTAACCTTTATTGAAATTTTAACATGATTCTCACACTGATTATAACATTCTATGCATAAGTAATCTTCTGAAAACTTGATACTTTCTTACTACTACATATAGAACATTTGTCTCTTTTACGAAGTATTTCATATAATGACTTTAATATACATTCTTAAATTATAATTCCGCACAATGTATATTTTTACTTTATTTGTAAATAAATTCACTTTCTATAACTATTAAAAAAAGAGTTAAAAAGAATGGCAAGTATCTGCCTAATCTCTTTAAGTCTTTTTGCACGGCGCACCCAGAGGGATTCTAACCCCGACCTTCGGAGTTGATTTTTAACATTTATTATGGTTTATTATAATTCAAAATGAATTCCAATACCTTTATACTACTCACTTTAAGTATTTATTTCAGTTTATGTTAAGTAATATAAATTTATCCTATCTAGGGTATAAACTAGGGTATAAATCCAAATTAACCTTTTCAAATAATTTTAAATACTACAAAATTTGATTTTACAATTATTTAATCATAATACTAAATTAAGTTATAAAATGTATTGAGAAATATACTATAACTTAATGATTTAGTTTTCATATAACCATACCTAATATAGCATAAGTTATTCCGATTCAACCTAATAAATAAGTAAAAATATGTGTCAATCCAAAAAGTAAGGATTGAATTATGTTAGTTTTAATATCATCTAAATTGAAGGACTTAATAGCTCCTATAGCAATAAATCTGAAAAGTATCTCTTCATATAGTGAAGGATATAATGTTAAAGATAGTACTTTAAGTAATAAAGAATACGAACTATCATATGAATTTATAATATAAAATCCTAAAAAAAATACCTGTATCCCTTTATATATTAATATCTATATAAAGGTTATTAGTAAAAATTTAATATTCACTCTCATATTTGCATGTATATCAAATATCATAAGTGTACTCTTTCCTTTCAAGTATCCCATAAATTGTGACACGCTTAATTTCGGTGGTATACTTACAAGTATATGTATATGGTTTTTACATGCATTTGCTTCTATTATTTCTACCCCTTTATGATTACATAACTGTCTCAATATTACTGCTATATCCGCTTTAATCTGGCCATATATTATTCGCCTTCTGTATTTTGGTGCAAAGACTATG
>NZ_CCXI01000089.1 GCF_000820705.1 Clostridium polynesiense
AGTGTACTCTTTCCTTTCAAGTATCCCATAAATTGTGACACGCTTAATTTCGGTGGTATACTTACAAGTATATGTATATGATTTTTACATGCATTTGCTTCTATTATTTCTACCCCTTTATGATTACATAACTGTCTCTATATTACTGCTATATCCGCTTTAATCTGGCCATATATTATTCGCCTTCTGTATTTTGGTGCAAAGACTATGTGATATTTACAATCATATTTGCTGTGTGCTAAACTACTATTGTCCATCAGGACACACCTCCGTATAATCTAGTTTTGGTCGGCAAACCTAATTCTATTTTATATCGGAGGTTTTCTTTTTTTCTACTCACCGCTGAAAGCTTTTTTGAAGCAACCGCATAGCAGGTGGTATTCTACAAACAAGAAAAAGCACGTAAATTATATAATCTACGTTCTTTTATTCATGTAGTATTATCTATATATATTTCGTAAATAATTGTCATTTGCTTTTTATGTTTTTATAGACTTTTTCCAATATAAACATTGAAGGAATTAATAAACCAACTATTCCACCGTAATCATACATTCCGGAATTATGGCTAAAAAACCATGCAATATTAGAGCATAAAACAGAAGATAACAATGACACAAATATTAAAATCATCCTAGCACTCCTTTAATATAATTAATATTTATAATATTAATTATAACCCATATACCATTTATAGCTAGCATTATTAATATTTTACAATGATATACTTTCCTATTTATATGTTCTTATAAATAAGTTTAGCTATATAACCGGAGGAGCAACATAATCTTCCCCGGTTATCAACTTATATTCCTCAGCTGTTATTTTACATCATGCACCATACTTTTAGTCCAATACCCTTGGTCATAATAGTATTTTATTCTTTCGAAGTTTAGCATTTTACATTAAACGTCCCACCATAAGAGCATAATTTATCTCTGCGTTATCCCTCTCTAATAATTTAATTTTATTATCTCTAGTCTGTACCTCTTCCTGAATATTAGCTTCTATGACATCCTCAAGTAAAGGGCAGTTCTGCATAATCTGGTCAAATAAACTCATATTCCTCTACCTCCAAACATTCAAAATTTCATTAATTTTATTTTTTAAGTCAGATACAGCTTCTGTAGTTAGTAATGTAATACTCTTCATCCTTAATTCCCTGTCTGCCAACGATAATATACTTTTCCATAAGCTTCCGATGTTATCAAAGGCTCTGTCTAGCTCCCCTTCTAAATTACCTACCCCGCTTGCTAGGTTAGAAGCATACTTTATGTTTACTGAAGGAGGTATTAAATTATTAAGGTGTAGACTTCCACTCTTGAAGTATTTTAGTGACGTTATGTTACAGCTGCAGGAGCAAATTCGTCTAGAACTCTGTCAGCTCTTAAGTATCCCTCTACAACTAAGCTGCAAGGCATGCCTCCATGAGTAACATCAACAGTCCTGTACAAGACAACTACAGGAGTAGCAGATAATGTTTCAGATCCTGAAGTCTCTGTCTGCTTTGCAACTTTTCCAACCTCATCAATCAATGTTTCACAATCAGCTTTTTTCCATCTGCATTAGCAGTAATTCCAGTAGGCTCAACAGTACAGCTAAAAGTCACCAGGTTGCCTGGGGTTACCAATATTTCCATGTCATTTACATAGTCTTCCCTTTTAAAATACATACTTGATTCCTCCTATTTACTTGCCCAAGGGTCGCTTGGAGCAGAATTTGTTTTATTGTTTTCCTGTGCTATTGACTGACCTACAGACACCTTTGTACCATCAGCATTGGTTCCGTCTGGTACATAACTGGACTTTTTCATTTTTTTCATCAACTAAAGACTCTAATCCTTTAGACCATTCATCACCAAAGCTGTCTAAATTAGCCTTTGTAGATTCTAAATCTTCACCGAGAAGCTTCTCAACGAATTTAACCGGAAGTTTTTTCTCCAAAGCGTATTTAGTAATTTCGGCAAGAAAGTCCTTTTTAACCATCTCAACTTTAAGCTTTTCAATCTCTTTTTTAGCCTCGGCGGCTTCTTTCTTGGATGGATCCGTAACCAAATCAGAATACTTCTCAGAAATGAATGGTTCCAGCTCCTTCTCAAGATTATTTTCCTTCCAGGTACTCAAGGCCTTATTGAAATACTTATCATTCTCGCTCTCAAGGAAAGCTTTGAAGTCTTTTTCCTTAAGCTTGCCCTTAAAAGCATCCAATGTAAGCCTGCTCGCTTAAAATGTTTCCTCTATGTCACTTCCGGCCAGTAAGGAATTGATGTCCTCATCCTCCTTGGCCTTTTTGATTATCTCTAATAATTCTTTTTTTAACATATATCCTCCTTATCCCTTAAACTACTATAAGCACCTTAAGACATATATTTTTTATATTTAATGATGTAGCTTTAACCCTTCACACGCCTTAAGCCCATGAGACGTTTTTAGGTATAATAAAAAGCCTTAGTTTCCTAAGACTTAATTTTGAACATAATAAAAGCACCTACCATCTAACTTAGCAAGTGCTTTTTATAAATTATTATACTCCTCTATAGCGTTCTTTATCATAATTTTATACTGTTTCATTTCATCGTCGCTATTTATATCTTCATTAGTAATTGCTTCTTGTAATACATACTTCATATATTCTATTTCAATTAACTTTTCTAATTTTAAATGCTCTTGGAAGGTCCATCCACCTTTTTTTAATAGTGGCCAATCAGGAATATTATTTAATCCAGGTTTATACTCAAACAAGTTTTCTTTATATTCTTTGGGAAGTTTTATTTCTATCAATACATTTTTCATTGAAAGTCACTCCACCTTTCCATAAATCATTCCATACTCCCTTTCTATTTCTTCAGTTACTTCGTTTAAAAATTTATTCCATACGTCATAAATCTTAATTTCATCATCTAACTCTGGATATTTTTTACTAATCCTATTATAAATTTTTTCATACTTTCCTAAGAAACCTATATCTTTTATCAGTGAGGATTTCAGGTTTCCTCTATCTATATAATACTTTGTTCCATCAATACATTCAAGCGTTAATGATTTTACTGTTTTATTTATTATAATATGTTGTATATCATATCTTGAAAACGTAGTTGATGATGGATGATTATGTGAAAGTATCAGTGAATTATCATCAGCCTTTTTTAATTTATCTAGAAATTCCTTAGTTAAATTAATTTCATCAATTTTATTTCCTTCTATTGAATCAATTACTATATTTTACTCTAAATCAAGAATAAATATTTTTTCTTTTCTATTATCAATCTTAAACTATTCAACTGTTTATGGATATCATTTAAAGCATCAGAATTCTTTTCACTAATATTAAGTTCTTTATTCCAATTAATGTTAGATTCTTTATACGAATAATCGTGACCATCTCCCTTATCTGGAGACATTATTCTTATTTTGTTATTATATTTAGTATTATAATCGGAATATCTATCATTATCTTCTATAGAATTAAATCCCCTTCAAAGAGGATGAACAACTCCTGGAGCTTCATCAAGTGGATAAACCTTGCCATCCAAGGCAGCACACTCTGAGCAGGTTCTGCGGTCTAAAACTTCATTCCTTCTAACTTTAATAACTCCTGTTTCCTTGCAAAACCGTATGAAAGCTACATCCTCACAGCGGTTAACTTCTGTTTCAACAAGCCTCCTTGCATTATAGGCTCTGGAATTGTAGGTATCCTCAATGTCCTTCTTAATATGATTGACATTTATCTTTCCATCAAGAAAATCCTTAACCTGCTTATGAAGGTTACTAGCCACCGCCCACTCATTCTCTCAGACACGCTTTGAAAAATGCTTGCCTTTGAAGTTGCTTTCTATGATTTTGCTAACATCATACAGTCCGGCATTATAGGAGTAGAATTTAAAGGTCTTTCTGACAGACTCATCAAGGATGTTGTATATAAGCTTCTCCCTGAGTCTTGCACTGCCCTTTAACACCTTTAAGAATCATTGTAGATAGTCCTTTGTATTCCTTATCCTTTTCTTTGCCTTTAAGGTTCATAAGACCATCAGTAACTGCATAGGTAAGCATAACCATAGCAATCTTTTGAAGGAGTTCATCCTTATTTGCCTTCTGCTCTTTCTATACTTCCTTAACTGCTCATTTGCTTCATCATATAGGCTTTCTATAAATTCAATCTCTTTATCCTTCATTATCATCACTCAAACTATTTAAATCTATCTTAGGCATTTCTTCCTGCTTCTCTTTTTCCACCTTTGCAGCTTCCACAACCTTATTATTTATGAAGCTGAACAGACCTCTTGCAGTATCCTTGGATATAGCTCCCTCAGGAACCTGTGCAAGCATCTGACCAGTAGCAGTATCATCAGATGGAATGTTAGGAGTATAAAGAGCCTTTACGTCCTTATAGTCATATGCCTTGTCCTTTTTAAGGTTCAGATACATAAATAGAAAGCGCAGCCTGTTTTTAACCATATTCTTATGAGCTTTAATTTCAAGATTACACTTATTTTCAAGGACTATAAGCCTTGACCTAAGAGTTATCCCTGATAGATTGGATTGAATCTTCTCATTGTGGTTTATATGGCAGGCAATCTGATACCATAGTATCTTCACCTGATTGTGGGAACTGCAGAACTCCTAATTTCTTCATATCAACAAGATCATCTTCTTTAATTTGAGCATTTTTAAAAAGCAGATGAGCGTTCCTAAAGTCACTTATCTCATTCCCTATATCAGAGAGGTTGGACTCGAATGCATACCGCAGTCCTTTGATATCTTTATACAAGCTGTCGTCTACACCTTCATCAGTAAGCTCTTCGATAGTGACTGGAACCTCTCCAAAAATATTCTCATTAGGTTCTGCTATCTCATTAAATTTACTGTGAAAATGGTATATATAAGATTCCGTATAGACATCAATGTATGAAGTTCTTGGGTCAAAATCATTATTAAAGGAATGAATAAAAAATAAAACCTTTCCTGAAGCTTTATCTCTATAAATGTAGCCTTTAGTAGGTTTTATAATCTTGCTGCAAAAATCAGCATTATCATCAATATAATAGAGTTCATAAATAGTAGTAAATATAAGCATATACTTCATAAGGTCAGTGTCATGGAGCTCATTCCAATGGGCTGTATAATACTCAATATCACTTACTACGCTATCGTTATTCTTCATTGACTCATAAGTGATATAATTGCCAAGAGTATATGCTACCTCTTCCTTGATAAACTTTTTGATGTAATTTACATTTATATTTAAATTTGACCTTTAAGTTACGAATAAATACTTTTTAATTGCATCTCTATTGCCTTTATAGCATTCATACATCTTTTCAAAGATGTTTCTGAAAACATGATAAGATCCATAATCTTTCCTAACGATTTTAAGATACTCATGGTTACGAAGATCCAATCCTATCTGTTTTTTTAAATAACTTCTTAATTAAGTCACTTATTAATCTCAATCCATCACCTCCTAAAGGCCTAATAGCCTCCTATATATCAGCATAACTTTCTGGATGATCCACAATACATTGGTAGAAATTATAGAAGAGCTATTAAGGATTATAATATATGTAAAAGCCTTGAGATACCATATATACGCTTTTCATGACTTGAGATACACCTTTGCATCTCTCATGCTTATATCCGGAGTAAATCCCAAAGTAGTTAGTGAAATTATGGGACACGCTAGTGTAAGCCTTACTCTTAACACATATAGCCATCTACTCCCTGGAATAAAAGAAGGAGCTGCTGAAAAATTGAATCATGTGATATCCCCACAAAAAAGTGAGGATTAATTTTTAATTTCATATTGACGCAAAATATGACGCATAATTAATTTTTAACCTTCTTCAAGCAAAACAAAAACCCTCATAAACTTAGTATTCATGAGGGTTTAGCTATGGCGCACCCAGAGGGATTCGAACCCCCGACCTTCGGATTCGAAGTCCGCAACTCTATCCAGCTGAGCTATGGGTGCATGGTTTGAATATAAGAAAAGACAACCTTTGTAGTTGTCTTTTGTATGGAGCGGGTGATGGGAATCGAACCCACGTAGCTAGCTTGGAAGGCTAGAACTCTACCATTGAGTTACACCCGCATATAGCATCATTTGTTATAAAGTGGAGCGGAAGACGGGATTCGAACCCGCAACTTTCACCTTGGCAAGGTGACACTCTACCGTTGAGTCACTTCCGCATACTTGGTGCAGGTGAAGGGAGTCGAACCCCCACGCCGTAGGCGCTAGATCCTAAGTCTAGTGCGTCTGCCAATTCCGCCACACCTGCATCTGTATAATTAAATTGGTGGCTCACCGGGGAATCGAACCCCGGACACCATGATTAAAAGTCATGTGCTCTACCGACTGAGCTAGTGAACCTTTGGCTGGGATGGCAGGATTTGAACCTACGCATGACGGAGTCAAAGTCCGTTGCCTTACCGCTTGGCGACATCCCAATATGGGGTGAACGATGGGACTCGAACCCACGACAACCAGTGCCACAAACTGGCGCTCTACCAACTGAACTACGTTCACCAT
>NZ_CCXI01000090.1 GCF_000820705.1 Clostridium polynesiense
AATGGTGCGTCTTAAGAGATTCGAACTCCTGGCCCACGGCTTAGAAGGCCGTTGCTCTATCCAACTGAGCTAAAGACGCATAATTTGGAGCGGGTGATGGGAATCGAACCCACGTAGCTAGCTTGGAAGGCTAGAACTCTACCATTGAGTTACACCCGCTTATATGGTCGGGGTGACAGGGATTGAACCTGCGACCTCATGCTCCCAAAGCACGCGCGCTCCCATCTGCGCCACACCCCGAACTTTGCTGAGGCTTATTCATCTCTCAGCGACAATGATTATTCTACACGATATATATTAATACGTCAATAGTTTTTTTATAAATTATCAAAGATGTTTAATAGTCTTCTTTTCTATATTAGAGGGTGTAAATATATGGAATAACCTTCTTATCCTTCTGTACATCCAGGAAAGCGATACTCTTTTTGCCCATTCTGGGAAGTGCCGCACTGCCGGGATTAATAATCCAGATTCCCTCCTCCTCTTCCATGGAAGCTATATGGGTGTGGCCATACAGCGCCACCTGTGCTCCTGCTTCCAGAGCCTGCATTTTAAGCATTATAGTTCCCATTTTAACTCCGTATCTGTCTCCATGAGCTGCAAATATCTTAATTCCCTGAAGCTCTATAATGCTTTCAGCAGGGGCTGAATTATAAGGATCACAATTTCCTTTTACATAATATACTTCACCTTTAAAATTCCTTTTAAGATAAAGAGCATCCTCTACATTATCACCTAAATGAATTAACACCTCTGCTTTTTCAGTACACTTTATAATTTCATCTAAAGTGCCTCTATGCTGATGAGTATCACTTACTACTGCTATTAACACTATGATCCTCCTTTGTTATGGTAATTTAAAAAGAAGCGAGTTTGTCCCTTAGTTTTTCCAGTGCTTTTCCTCTGTGGCTTATAGCATTTTTATCCTTTGAGTCCATTTCCGAAAAGGTCTTCTTAAATTCAGGGAGATAAAAAATAGGGTCATATCCAAAGCCTCCGGTTCCTGAAGGCTTATCTACTATATAGCCTTCCACTTCCCCCTGAACCTTAATCTCTCTGCTGTCTGGGGCAAGCAATACCATGGCACACACAAACCTGGCTTTTCTGTCTTCAATTTTAACATCCTTTAAATTCTTTAAAAGCTTTTCGTTATTCTTCTGTGAATTGCCGTGCTCACCTGCATATCTTGCAGAAAACACCCCAGGCTCTCCTTTTAATATATCTACGCATAAGCCCGAATCATCAGCTAAAACCATATATTCTCCCATATGCTTTTCCATAATATATTGGTATATTTCCTTTGCTTTTTTATAAGCATTTTCCATAAAGGTGTTACCATCCTCCACAACATCTATATCTATATTCATATCCTTTAGGGAAAGCACCTGTACATCAGCGTCATTCAATATTTCTCTTATTTCTACAAGCTTATGTTCATTGTTGCTTGCAACCACTAATTTTTTCATTTTATACCTTCTCTCCTGTTCCAATCCAAAGACAGTCCATTTTTAGGCAGTCCTTCTGAGCCTGTATTAAATTTTTTATTCCTTTTTCCCCTAATTTAAGCAGATCGTTTAATTCATTTCTGGAAAAAGGGCATTCCTCTCCCGTTCCCTGAATTTCTACATATTCTTCTGCATCTGTCATGATTATATTCATGTCTACCTTAGCCTTTGAATCCTCTTCATAGCATAGGTCTAAAAGTTTAACATCATCCAATATTCCTACGCTTACAGCTGCAACAAAGCTCCTTATAGGGTATACTTCAAAGGCTTCCTTTTTGTGTATTTTATTCACAGCATCTACCAGTGCAACGAAGGCCCCTGTTATAGAAGCAGTCCGGGTACCACCGTCAGCCTGAATAACATCGCAGTCTATCCATATAGTTCTTTCACCTATGGTCTTTAAGTCCACTACAGACCTTAATGCTCTTCCTATGAGCCTCTGTATTTCCATTGTTCTACCGTCCAATTTCAGCTTTGCAATATCTCTGGATTTTCTAGTTGCAGTAGATCTTGGAAGCATGTTATATTCTGCAGTAATCCATCCTTCTCCTGTTCCCTTTAAAAATGGCGGAACCTTTTCTTCTACGGATGCAGTGCATATAACCTTTGTTTCTCCCATTTCAATAAGAACAGATCCCTCTGCGTATTTTGTATAGTTTCTAGTTATCTTAACAGGTCTTAAAGCATCATTTTTTCTCCCGTCAAATCTCATTTTGATAACCTCCAATGTCCTTAAATATTATTTTAGTTGATTTTGAAAAGCTCATCCCTTTGAGGTGGCTCCACAGGGATTTTATTTCCGTCTTTTAATATATATCCTTCTTTATCCGTAATCTTTCCAACTAATGTTCCTTTAATTCCTTTTAATTCTAGTTCTTTTATTATTCTTTCTCCTTCCGGTGCTGTAATGAACATGCTTCCGGAGGATATTAGCTTCAAAGGGTCTATTTTAAAATAGGTGCATATTTTTTTTGTAACTTGGCTTACAGGAAGTAAATCTTCATATATTATAAATCCTTTATCAGAGGCTGTGGCAACCTCCCAGGCTGCCCCTAACAGCCCTCCTTCTGTTATGTCATGCATGGAGTTAACCCCAAGCTCAGCACCTAAAGTACCTTCCTTCAATACACTTATATTGTTTATGTAGTCCTTAGCGATGTTAAGTTCTTCCGGAGTTAAAATTTCCTCCAGTTGTTTCTCATATTCCTTTGCTATAATAAAGCTCCCCTCCATAGCAAGGTCCTTAGTAACGATTATGTCATCACCTGATTTTGCACCAGCAGTAGAAACAGCTTTATCCTTTTTTGCTTTTCCGATAACCGTACAGGAAAGGACAATTTTGTTTACAGCAGAGGTTATTTCTGTATGCCCTCCTATAATTTCTATATTCAGCTTTTCAGCCTCTTCATGTACTTCCTTCATAATCTCTTTTATCTCATGGATATTTGTTCCTTCAGGCGCCAGAATTGTAACGGTAATCCCCACAGGCTCTGCACCTGCGGCAGCTATGTCATTACAATTTATATTCACAGCAAGTTTTCCTATATTACTGTCTGAACCGGTAATAGGGTCTGTAGAAAGTACGCAGTGGTTATCTCCAAAGTCCACTACAGCACAATCCTCTCCAATCCCATTTCTAACCTTTACCTCCGTTCTCCTTGCGCCTTTATTATTATCAATAATGCTTTTTAAGTCATCCCAATTTAATTTCCCTGACTTCATAAAAAAAATCTCCTTTATTTCACTAAATATTGCACTAATTTATTTAAATTATTCATATTATTTATATAAGGATTATTTAATGAGGTGAAAATTTTGAAATATATAGGTCCTTTTTTAAGAATGAATTCTCTTAATTTAAAAAACCTGGAAAATCAATTATTCTTTTTTGCAAAAGAATCTCTGAAGCACATAGTGCTGAAATCCAGATGCGGGGTAACCATATCTCCCAAAAACTTTAAAAAATCTTTTCCTAACAATGATATTAACATAATAAAAGATTTTTCTCCACTTCTATGTGTATATAAAAAAGCTAATCCAAAGGTCATTAAAGACAAAGAATATTCTTATTGGGATAGCAGCACTTTTAAGAAGGAAATAGTTCCTTCCAGTTGTGCTTTTATGACTTTATCTATAATGGAACTCATAAATTATTATGAAGGGTTTAAGGGCATCGATGATTCTATGTATCAGTTATCTCACCTATATAAGAATCTTGCAAAATATCAGCTGGATTTTTACACTTCATATCTAAGAAATACTGATGGTGTATTTATTATAAAGAAAAACATTTCAGAGGATTCCTCTGATGAACTTAAATTTGAGGAAAAGGAAAGCAAATTTAAATTTTCAGATCAGGCACTTATGATGACAGCTTTTTTAAAGTACTCTCTCTTAGAGGACGGAAAGGATAAAGAAGCTTATAAAAGCTTTTCTCAGGATATTTTAAACATGCTTCTGCACTTTAAAGATTCATTATACGATCTTTCCTTTGAAGAATTAAATAAGATTGTATTTTCATTAAATATCTCATACTGCTATGAAGAAAATCCTCAGGTGGTAAATTTTATAATAGATCTAATAGAGCTTTTAAAAAGCAGATATGAAGAAAGCATGGTACTTCAAGAAAAAATAGATCATTCCAGCTTGTTTAGAATAAATCTCATGCTTTCAGCAAAACTATGTTCCTTAGAACATTTTTCAGATATTTCGAAAGTCATCCGTGATTCTCTCCTTGAATTATACGAAAAAGAAAAAGGTATTATCTTAAAGAAAAGCATAAAGAAAGAGATTAAATACTCCTCAGA
This sequence comes from Clostridium polynesiense, assembly GCF_000820705.1. Lineage (GTDB taxonomy): Bacteria > Bacillota > Clostridia > Clostridiales > Clostridiaceae > Clostridium_AA > Clostridium_AA polynesiense. The sequence continues at coordinate 4,313 of NZ_CCXI01000090.1, forward strand.
AGACTTAATCTTTTTTATATTAAGTATGCTTATAGATAATGAAGATGACGATGACAAATATATTTCTGAAATAATAACTGACGTGTACAGGCATCAGATAGTTAATTCAAAAATTTTGACATCTTGGCCTGAAAGTCCATCTTTAGACAGCCCTGAAAGATATCTGGGTTTTACCCGAAGTTCAAAGCATCTTATGGATGAAAAAAATTTCAAAATATCTACCTTAGATTCTCCACGGGATAACGAATATTCTTCAGTGTTCTTAAAATCTCTGGAATATAACACCAGAAAGGAAACCTTTACTCCAAGTAAAATATCCTTCGACAGCACTAAAAATATGAATTTGATTTTCATTATAATATTTCTTCTTAAAGATAAGGTATACGATAATTACAGTATTACTGAAGAATAAATCTAAGGGCTGCTTTAATGGCAGCCCTATCCTATAGGAAGGATCTCTTCATGGTTAAAATCCCTATCCTTCTTTTTATTATCCTTTTTATAAGTATTTTTATCCTTGGTCAATTCTTTCAAAAGCAATTCTCCTCTGCCATTGAAGGTTAAATTATTAATATCTTCTCCTCTGCACCAAATATCAAAATCAAAAAATAAAGGTATAAACAATGAATCTTCTGCTATTTTATAGGATATATCTCCAATTAACAGATCACAGCTGTTTTTTTCTGCTGCTTCTTTAAGTTCATCTTCAGAATGATAGCTTATGATGGTTTTTATGGATAATCCTTTTTTTAAAAAACTGTTTATCATCCCTGCTATCCTTTTAGACTTTTCAGTATTGCCCACTTTTATGCTTATTGCTTTAGATTCTTTATATTGAGATTTCTTTAAAAGCTCTCTGGCAGACTGAAGCTCTGTTCTTATCCTCTCATTTACTTTTTCATAGTCTTTATAAGAGTCTGAATTTACATTAATACTTTCTTTTTTCGAATTCCCTTTATTATAATTGTCTTCTCCATGGGAGTATTGAGCCCATACAGGTACTTCTTCCTTCTCCTGGAGAATACCGGCAAGTATTGCTTTTTCCAGGGCACTTTTAAAATATATATCCTTCCCTGTTTCCTTGCTGATTAAATAAAGGGTAAGGATATTTCCGCTAAAACTCTTTACTATATCCCCTTTACTTTCCATATCCTTTATCTGGTTCAGTGGTGGATTCTTAAAAAGATCTCCTTTTTTAATGTAAAATTCAGCTAGAGCCTGTTCTTCTCCGCTTTTTTTCTGTATTTCAATATGGCTTTTTCCGTTATTATCTTTATCTTTATACAGAGGATTTCTTTTCAAAAGCATCCTGTCTTCTCCGAAGGAATCTATTACAAAGGCACCGGAACAAGCTATATCCTTGTAATTATTTTTTAAGTCCGAAAGAAATTTAAAATCCTTTCTTAAAAGATACTTGGCCTTGCTGAGATTTCTAAGAAAGTTATCATCTTTATTGTTTAATCTGATTACAAGAGTGCTGTCATTCACAGCCTTAATAGCAGTCTCTTCAAAAGAAGCTTTTCCTTTATGATACTTTTCTGCACCATAAATGGACTTTATATCTTCTATATAATAATCAGGATATTTAGGACTGAGTACAGCCTTAAAAAAAGCCAAAAAATCCTTGGCTGTTATTTTTTCTCCTGTACTCCACCTGATATCCTCTCTAAGGTTAAATCTATATTCTATTCCATCGTCCTTTATTTCAAAGCTTTCACATAGTGCAGGAATTATCTTGCCTTCATCATTTTCTTCAACCAATCCGTCAAATAAAGCTATAAATATTTCCCTGCTGTAATTAATATCCTTCTCACTATGAGAAAAATCAGCAGGTAGCTTGTAAACCATATATCTTATACTATTATCCTCATTAAGAGAGTCTTTTTCTTCATTTTTATATATACAGGATGAACACATTATAGAAATAAATATAACGGTTACAATTCCGGAAATCTTCTTAATCATTTCACTTTCTCCTCCATGTAGTATATTAAGAATTATTTCCATTTTTAATGTAAATAAACCAGAATTTTAATAAGGAAGATATTTATAAAAATTAAGCTTTTTAAATTTAAAAGCTTCAAAGCTGCTTTGCTTTATCCAGTGCTGCCCTACTAAAAAATCTCCCTTATCTACCAGTTTAATCCTTCCCCTTCTAAAAAAATTTCCATTATGATTCATTTTTTCAAGGCAGCCTTCAAATACTCCATTAGTTATATAATAACCTCTGTCATAACTTGAGTTATTAATTAAACTCTCAAATCTTATATAATCTTCTTTGAATATCATGGGAGCCTTATGAAATCTTAAATAGTGGGTTTTGTTTCTTCCAATAACCGCTATTTCCAAGGTTAAAGGAGTTTTTATCATTATTTCATACTGCAGTCCGTATTCCCAGCAGTTTTTTGTTATTAAATCTTGTACCGTATCTATGGTTATCTTTTTAAACTTGATAAATGCCTTATCTAAATGTTCTTTTCTTAATTTATAAACTAATCTACTATAAAGCTGCATATTTCTCTCCTGAATAATAGTTTAATATATTATATGAGCAGTACAAAAAAATCTATAACTAAAGATTATTTATATTATTAATAAAGTAAAGATGTGATATAATGGATATTATTCCGGTTATTAAGTTTCTTGGAGGGATATATTATGAGTTTGGTCTTACAAATAATAGGTATCTTATTTATGCTTACTTTTATGTTTGTAGGCATATGGGGTTTTATTTTGGCTAACCAGGCATATAGCCAGTTAAGGTATCAAAATTACCTTTTAGAAAAGCTCACGCAAAACGTTTATATGCTTACCTGTAAAAAGGATGAAAAAGCCTCTGAAACTGCAAATAATAAAACTTCTCAGGATGAGTTAAATAATAATTTTAAAAATGATATCTAATAAAAAAGCTGCCGGAAGGGTCATTTAATTCCCTGCAAGGCAGCTTTTTCACTATAACTTCAATTTTTTAAAGTCTTTTAAGCTTTTCCAGTACTTTTTCCTTTACTAAAACCGGATTAGCTTTTCCTTTAGATTTTTTCATTGACATACCTATTAAATAAGTTGCTATGTTTTCTTTTCCTGACTTATACTCCTTAAGCGCTTTAGGATTTTCTATAAAAACCTCATCAACGATACTTTCTATATATTTTCCGTCACTATTTTGTAAAAGTCCCTCTTCTGTAACAATCACCTTTGGGTCCTTTCCTTCTAAAAACATCCTTTCAAATACAGCCTTTCCTCCGGAACTGGATATACTTCCCTCTTTTATTAACAAAATAAGCTTACCCAGCATATCTCCGGATAAAGGAATATTCCTGAGTTTAAGGTTTTTTTCCTTAAGCATTCTAAACAACTCGCCCAGTATCCAATTTGAAACTGCTTTAGGATCACTGCAGGTTCTTTCTGCTTCTTCAAAAAAATCTGAAACACAAGGGTCTTCACATAGAAGATCAGCTTCATAGGGTAGGAGTCCGTAATCTCTTATAAACCTCTTATACCTCTCTTCAGGAAGCTCCGGAAGACTTCTTTTTATTTCATCAATAAATTCTTCTGATATTTTATAAGAGGAGGCATCCCCTTCTACCAGGTATCTGTAATCTTCTCCCTTTTCCTTCTTCCTCATCACCTGAGTTATCATTGCCTGCTCATCCCATCTTCTGGTTTCTTTATTTATGGATTTTCCACAGTTTATTAAATCACTTTGCCTTTTAATCTCATATTCAAAAGCTTTTTCTAAAGCTTTGAAGGAATTTATATTCTTAAGCTCCACTTTATTGTAGGCTGTATTATAAGTTTTATCATAAAGTGATATATTCCCGTCACAGCGCAGAGAGCCTTCTTCCATTTTACAGTCCGAAACCCCTAAAGCAGTAAGTAGTCTTTTAAGCTTTTTTAAAAAATCCACAGCTTCCTTAGGTGAAGTTATATCCGGCATAGTTACTATCTCCATTAGAGGTGTTCCCGCCCGGTTAAAATCAATAAGAGACTTATCCTTCAGATGTAGAAGCTTTCCTGCATCCTCTTCTATATGTATCCTTTCTATATTAATAGTTTTATAATTTCCATCACTGTCTTCTATTTCTATAGATCCACCATAGCACAATGGATAATCTTTTTGAGTTATTTGATAATTTTTAGGGTTATCTGGATAATAATAATTTTTTCTGTCCAGGTTAAAAATCCTGTTAATACTGCAGTTTAGCGCTAACCCTGCTTTAATGGCAAGCTCCACCGCCCTTTTATTCAGCTTGGGAAGTGCTCCGGGAAGCCCAAAACAAACAGGACATATATTGCTGTTTACAGGTGCTCCAAAGGCAGAGGAACAGCTGCAGAACATCTTACTTTCCGTATTAAGCTCAACATGCACTTCAAGACCTATAACCGCCTTAAATTTTCTATTCATAATACATCACCACATTTTTTTCTATTTCCAAGCCCAGCCTAAACATAAAATCCAGATTCTTCTCTGCTGTGATTATCTGAATACCTAAAGGCATTCCATTTATTGTACCGCAGGGCACAGATATCCCAGGAACCCCTGCTAAGCTCACCGGTACAGTAAGCCTATCCATGTTGTACATTTCTAAAGCCTGTCTTTTTTCTTTTAATCCAAAAGCTATATCAGAGGTACAGGGAGATATCATTCCAGAGTTTTCCTTTAAAAGTGTATAAAAAGCTTCTTTTATGTCTTCTCTGACCTTTAATGCTCTTTCATATAACTTCTTCCCCTCTTTATCCCATAAAAGATAACTTCCTAATATTATCCTTTTTTTAACCTCTTTACCCAATCCTACGCTTCGGGATTTTTTATATATGCTGTAAAGGTCAGAATCACTTCTAATACTCATTCCATATCTTATACCGTCATATCTTGCAAGGTTAGAGGAAGCTTCTGCGGAAGAAACAGCTAAATAAGCAGGAAGAGAATACTGAAGCAAAGGAAGAGAAACCTCTTTTACTTCTATCCCAAAACTTCTTATTAATTCTAAGTTCTTAAAAAACAGCTTTAAAACATCTTCATTACACACCTGAAGCATTTCTCGTATATAAAAAATCCTTCCTCCGTTAATTTTCATATTTAAGAAATTTTCCGACACAGATCTACTTTCAACGGAGGTATCATCCTTTAAATCTTTACCATAGACAGAGTTATAAAGCAGAACAGCATCCTGGATTTTTTTAGAAACTATGCCTACCGTATCCAGACTTGAAGAAAATCCCGCCAGCCCGTATCTGGATATCTGTCCATATCCAGGCTTAAAGCCTACCACTCCACAGAAGGCTGAAGGCTGTCTTACAGAACCCCCGGTATCAGTGCCTAGGGCTAAGGGTACTAGGTCAGCTGCCACAGCGGCAGCGGAGCCTCCGGAAGACCCTCCAGGGGATTTTTCCATATTCCTTGGATTCTTAATTATCTCAAAAGCGCTGTATTCCCCTGAAGATCCCATAGCAAATTCATCCATATTGGTTTTTCCTATTATGATTCCATCCTCCATTTTTATTTTTTCTATTATGGAAGCATCATAAGGAGATATATAATCCTTTAATATCTTTGAGCCGCAGGTCATAGGCATATCCTTTACTGCTATGTTATCCTTAACTGCAATAGGTACTGCAGCAAGCCTTCCGGTTTTTTCTCCTCTTTTTCTCTTTTCATCAAGAAGCTTTGCCTTACTTATAGCTTTCTTCTCATCCACATATAAAAAAGCGCCGTACTTATCCTCTTCATATATCCTTTTTATATAGACTTTCACAACTTCCTCAGCGGATACTTCTCCTTTTATAAAGCTTTCATTGATATCCAATGCACTTTTTAAACCTATCCCCATATCACTGCTCCTTATTATAAAAAATTGATGGAATGCTGAGAAAGCCGTCATATATGTAAGTACTTAACTCATTGATTTTCATGGTTTCATCTTTAACTGCCCTATCTTCTCTCAGCTCCTTTATATCCTTTGCATTTTGAACCTCCCTATCCTTATCCATGGAATAGTCCTCCAAAGTACTTAACAGAACTTCCATGGAATGAAGCTCTTCTATCAATTTCTCTGTATTTTCTTCCTTAATATCCAGCTTATTAAGTTCTAAAAGCTCTGATATTTTTTTTGAATCAATGCTCAAATTGTCCCCTCCTTTTGAATTTATAAAAAGAGAGAGCAGCGCTCTCTCTTAATGTACTGAGGAAAAAATGAAAAATATACATGCTATGATGAAGAATATACACAAGGACAAATATATTATCCTCTTTCTTCCTCTTTCATAAACCAAGGTTTTTAATGCAAGGAAAATCATAGTCATCAGCACACCTATTTGAATTGAAAAATAATCTTTAAAAAATGGTATGTATACAAATAAATAGGTGGTAAGTATGGTGAATATAACAGCAAAAATTGTATATATTACCGATATCCAGCCAAGTATATTCAATAACAATTTCATTACCTTAAACTACCTCCAAGCAGAGTTTCAAACTCCTCTTCACTTAAAATACTTATATTAAGCTCCTTAGCTTTATCATATTTGGATCCAGGCTCTTCACCTACCAGTACGTAATCAGTCTTTTTACTTACGCTACCGGATACTTTAGCTCCCAGAGACTCAAGTTTTTCCTTTATTCCTGTCCTGCTGTAATTTTTTAAAGCTCCCGTTACCACCACAGTTTTACCTTCAAAAGGATTTTCAGATATTTCAGCTTCTTCATAATGAGGCTTTATTCCAAGGGATAAAAGCTCATCAATTATCAGTAAAACTCTTTCTTCGTTAAAGAATTCCACTATGTTTCTTGCTACTATATCCCCTATATCCGGAACAGCTACCAAATCTTCAAAGCCAGCTGCTTTAATTCCTTCCAAGGTTTTAAACTTCTTTACCAAATCACTGACGGTTTTTTCACCCACATTAGGTATACCCAAAGCATAGATAAATGCATCCAGCTCACAGTTTTCGCTTTTTTCAATGGCATTTAATAAGTTTTGAGCCTTTTTTTCACCAAACTTGTCAAGGGTCAAAAGGTCTTCCTTTTTAAGCCTGTAAAGATCGGAAACAGATTTTATCTCCATCTTTTCAAAAAGCTGCTCTGCAGTCTTTTCACTGAACCCTGCTATATTCATTGCAGATCTGCTGGCAAAATGGACTATGGTCTTTATAAGCTGAGGCTTGCAGGATAGCGTATTTTCACAGAAGTAATGAGCACCTTGAAGTATAATGTGCCCTCCACAGGCAGGACAGCTTTCCGGAGGAATTATTTCTCTGCTGTTTGCCAGTGACTCTTCCTTAACCCCCATAATTTCAGGGATTACATCATTGGATCTCCTTACAAACACCTCTGCTCCTATCCTTACATTTTTCCTGTGAATATCATCCATATTATTTAATGTAGCTCTTTTAACAGTAGCTCCTGCAAGATCTACAGGTTCTAAAAGGGCTGTAGGACTTACCCTTCCGCTTCTTCCCACATTCCACTCTACATCCAGTAAAGTGGTGGTTGCCTCCTGTGCTTCAAATTTATATGCGATTGCCCATCTTGGAAATTTAACGGTGTTTCCTAAAAGCTCCCTGGTTTCTATGTCATCAATGGCTATGACCACTCCGTCAATATCGTAATTTAATTTAAACCTTATGTCTTCTATATAAGCTAGTTCTTCTTTTATTTCATCCAAGGTGCTGCAGGACTTCATATAAGCGTCCATAGGAAATCCTTTATCTTTAATGAATTTCAGCATTTCCTCATAACTTTTAAAACCTCTGCCCTCATTGTATCCTATATCATAGAAGAAGGCTGAAAGATTTCTTCTGGCAGTTTCCTTTATATTTAAATTCCTTAAAGCCCCTGCTGCACCGTTTCTTAAATTCTTTAAAGGCACTACAGCATTTTCATTATACTTTTCAAAGGCCTCCTTGGTCATAATAGCTTCCCCATGAATTTCCATAACATGATCGTAATTTATTTTCAGAGGAATGCTGTTAATGGTTTTTGCCTGAAGGGTTACATCCTCACCTACGGTTCCTGTTCCCCTTGTTGCTGCTTTGATCAGTATTCCATTTTCATCATAGGTAAGATTTATTGTAAGTCCATCAAATTTTTTCGTTAAAATATATTTTAATGGAGGAAGCTTTTCACTTCTCGTGCTGTTCTGAGCATTGACAAATTTCACATTTCTTTCATGCCATTCTTTAAGCTCCTCAAAGCTTTGTGCCTTATCCAGGCTCCATAGCCTTGCTTTGTGAGTATACTTAGAAAACTCCGGAAGTATGTTATCCCCTACCCTTTGAGTAGGAGAATAGGGTAAAATATATCCGGTTTCCCTCTCTAGAGAAGCCAGCTCATCATACAGCCTGTCATAATCTTTATCAGTTACAGAAGGATTTGCTAAAACATAATACTCATAGGCATATCTGTTTAATTCTTCTACCAATTTTTCTATGCGCTCTCTTTTATGCTCCATTTTAAACACCTCATTTTCCCTAGGTAAATTATAACATTTCAAGCGGTGCAATTGATAGAAGCAGATTTTTTATTCCCTGATTGTCAAAAGCAATGGTAAGCTTCACATCATTTTGCTCCTTTACTACGTTTATAATGGTCCCCACTCCAAATTTGCTGTGCTTAACCTTACGGCCCATGGAAGCTTCCTCTGCAGTGAGTTTTTTGCTTTCTCTGTTTTCCAGTATATCCTCAAGAGTCTTTAACTGAGGTCTGTTTGCATGGGTATTATTATAATTATTTCTTAAGCTGTGAGGATTATTATATTCCATATAGGAGTTTCCATACTCCCTTGATGAATTTCTCTCAGCCTTTTGTCCGCTTTTGTTTAAATTTTCTTTCAAGTCTGCAGAAATCTCATTTAAGAAATCTGATTGAGCGTAAGCAACGGTCCTTCCAAACACCCTTCTTACCTCTGCAGAACACATATATAATATCTCCTTAGCTCTGGTTATTCCTACGTAACAAAGCCTCCTTGACTCCTCCATCTCCTTAGGATCGTTTAACGAAGCAGTACCTGGGAAAATTCCATTTTCCATCCCAACCATAAATACTACTGGAAATTCCAACCCCTTTGCGCTGTGAACTGTCATAAGCACCACGGAATCAGAGGTTTCATCATAATTATCCACATCGGAAACTAAAGTTACTTTTTCTAAGAAAGCTGAAAGACTTTTATCCTCTGAGCCTTTTTCAAATTCTACTGCAGCAGAAACTAATTCTTTTAAGTTCTCAATCCTGCTTTCATCCTCAGGATTTTTAGATTTATTGAGTTCCTGCATATACCCTGTCTTCTCTAAAATATACTCAATCAGCATAGAAACAGAAAGCTGTTCCTTCATGGTCATAAGATCTTCAGCAAGTTCCACAAAACCGTTAAGGCTGTTTAAGTTCCTGGAGGTCAGTGCCGGAACGCTGTTTATATCCAAAAGGACATTATATAAGCTGTCATCAATAGATACTGCAAAATCCTGAACTTTTGAAACCGTAGCGTCACCTATATTTCTTTTTGGAACGTTTATTATTCTTCTAAGGCTCACCTCATCAGAAGGATTATTGATGAATTTAAGATACGCCATTATATCTTTAATCTCTTTCCTGTCATAGAATTTCAGCCCTCCAATAATCCTGTAGGGTATATCTCTTTTAATAAATATATCTTCAAAAACCCTGGATTGAGCATTTGTCCTGTAGAGTACAGCAAAATCACTGTATTTCTTTTCTTCGCTGTCCAGTAATTTATTTATTTCCCTTGCTACAAATTCTCCTTCTTCCATATCTGAAAAAGCCCTGTATACCTTTATCTTTTCTCCAGCTACATCCTCCGTCCTAAGAACCTTGCTCTTTCTTTCAAGATTATTCTTTATCACGGTATTTGCAGCCTTTAGTATATTTGCTTTAGAGCGGTAATTCTGCTCCAGCTTTATTACTTTTGTATTTGGATAATCTTTTTCAAAATCCAAAATATTTCTTAAATCAGCGCCTCTCCATCCATATATGGACTGATCATCATCCCCCACTACGCAGATGTTTTTATATTTATAGGAAAGGAGCCTTACAAGCTCGTATTGTGCTTTATTGGTGTCCTGATACTCATCCACCATAATATATTTGAATTTTCTCTGATAAAACTCCAAAACATCATCATTTTTCTTAAAAAGTTCTATGGTTTTGCATATTATATCATCAAAGTCTAAGGCATTATTGGACTTAAGCTTCTTTTGATATAAGGAATACACCCCTGCGATTTTATCCTCTCTATAATTGCTTTCATTCATTCTTTTAAACTGCTCTGGGGTAATAAGGTTATCCTTTGCTCTACCTATTTTGCCTATTACTTCGCTATCAGTTATGTCCTTATCATTTATGTTCAGCTCACCCATAACCTGCTTGATTAGAGCCTTTTGATCATAGGTATCATAAATAGTAAAATCCTTTTTATATCCAATCTTATCTATTTCTCTCCTTAATATTCTTACACAGCTGGAGTGAAAGGTAGAAATCCACATATTATCTGCCTCTTCACCTATTAGAGCCCTTACCCTTTCCTTCATTTCACCTGCAGCCTTATTTGTAAAGGTAATAGCTAATATCTGCGAAGGATATATATTCATATTTTTTATCATATGAGCCATTCTATAGGTTAAAACTCTTGTTTTCCCTGAACCGGCTCCTGCCAGTATTAGAAGAGGCCCTTCTGTAGTTGTTGCTGCTTTATACTGTTCTTTATTAAGTAACTTCTCAAGATTCATGAACTCACTCCTCAAAATAATAAGAGAATAATTATATATTAATTATATCAATATCTATAAATTATAGCATAAAAAAAAGCTATTTAATCATATCTCTATTAATATCCCACAAAAAGAAAAGCTTTACATTACAATGTAAAGCTTAACCTGTTATTTTTTCTTTTCTTTCCAATCAATTCTTTCAAATATTAAATTATATCCATCACTACCGTAATTTAACGCCCTGTTTATCCTGGAAATAGTAGCAGTACTTGCACCTGTGGTACTTGCTATATCCAAATATGTTCTTCTCTGCTTAAGCATTTTTGCAACCTGAAGCCTCTGCTCTAATGCCTTTATCTCATTAATAGTGCATATGTCATCAAAAAACCTATAACATTCCTCACGACTTTTTAAGCTTAAAATTGCGTCAAAAAGGAAGTCCATTTCTTCACTTTCAAGCTTTGATTTATATTCCCCCATAACCTCACTCCCTGATAATCAATATAGTATTATTCTACCACTTAACTGTATATCTTTCTATAATAATTTACATTTTATCCCCATAATCTATAAATTAATTCATAAAAAAAATAAAATGATTTTTTCCATTCATATTTTTTAATTTATATGTCCTTAAATAACAAAGCGCAGCTTTTGGGGAAAGCCGCGCCGCAGGTTAATAAATAAAAAGGGGGCTATTATCCTTCTATTTATCCTTGCATGATTATTATAATTTAAGAGTTTCATAATTTCAAGCTATTTATTCATATAATTAATAAACATATTTTATAAAATGCAATTTTACACTCACTTTATATATATTAATGATAGAAAAACATCATTTTGTTTTAAATTATATGGATTTTAGCATTTCTATTTCTTCAGGTGTTAACTCTCTATATTCCCCTTCTTCTAAATCACCATCTAATTTCAAATCAGCAAAGCTTATTCTTTTTAAATAGACAACCTTTTTTCCTCTGCTTTCAAACATTCTCTTTACCTGATGAAATTTACCCTCTTGAAGCACTACTTCAACCTTGGATCCATTTTCCTCCGCTTCAAGTATTCTAAGCTCCGCAGGGAGGCATTTATATCCGTCATCAAGGATTACACCTGACCTAAAGGCTTCCACATCCTTTTCCTCTACCTTTTTATCTATCTCTGCATAATATACCTTATCAACATGCCACTTTGGAGAGATAAGTCTGTGATTTAATTCTCCATCATTAGTTAAAAGCAGAAGTCCAACTGTATCCTTATCAAGCCTGCCTACAGGAAAGGGATTAAAAATCGAATGGTCCGGATGAAGCAAATCCACTACGGTTTCATCATACTTATCATAGGTTGCAGAAACCACTCCATCAGGCTTATTCATCATGAGGTATATGTACTTCCTGTAATTTACCTCTTCTCCTCCTACGATAATTTTAGACTTTTCAGGGTCTACCTGCAGGGAGGAATCCTTAACCTCAATTCCGTCAATTAAAACCATTCCCTTTTTTATAATACCCTTTATTTCTTTTCTGGAACCATATCCCAGGTTCGACAGTATCTTATCCAATCTCTCCAAAATCTTACTCTCCTTTTTCTTATGATTAATATATTTTATACTATCTCTAAGGCTAATTCTATCATTTTTAAAAAACTGCTCTGTCTTTCTTCTGCTGAAGTTTCTTCATGGGTTATCATTGAATCGCTTACTGTTAGAATGGATAATGCATTAACCCCTTCTCTTGCAGCATTAGTATAAAGCTCTGCGGTTTCCATTTCTATTCCCATAACTCCATACTCTGCCCAAAGCTTCCAATCATCAGGAATATCATTGTAAAATAAATCGCTGGTTAATATGTTTCCTGCCTTAATATCGATATTTATTTCCCTGGCTTTAGTATATGCCCTGTAAACCAGTTCAAAGCTTGCAGTAGGTGCATAGTCCATTCCATTAAACCTCATCCTGTTAACCCCTGAGTTTGTAGATGCACTTAAAGCCAGAAGGGTATCCCTCACCTTGATATTTTCCTGAATGGATCCGCAGGTACCTATTCTTATCAAATTTTTAACTCCATAAAACTTAATAAGCTCGTTTACATAAATAGAAATAGAAGGTATGCCCATTCCCGTTCCCTGAACAGATAACCTTTTGCCTTTATAATATCCTGTAAAGCCCAGCATTCCTCTAACTTCATTGTAGCACACAGTATTATCAAGATACTTTTCCGCTATAAACTTAGCTCTCAGAGGATCACCGGGCAGCAAAATACTTTCAGCAATATCCCCTTTTTTTGCTTCTATATGTGTACTCATATAACCATCTCCTCAACAACATTTATAATAAATACCCTATAAGTATTATAACATTGAAAGACATATATTAGTCATAGAGCCTTAAAGAAAAGCAGTCATCCCTTAAAATTATAAGAGATAACTGCTTTAATAATCTGACTATAGTTTATTTTGAATATTCCCTGTAGTAATTCATTACCTTCTTTACATAATGTTGTGTTTCCTTAGGCATCTTATATACGTCATCTATAGATTTAACGCCTCTTCTTTTAACAGTGCCGGGCCCGGCATTATAAGCCATTAATGACATTTCTATGTCTTTATATCTGTTTAAATATCCTTTAAACTGCTTTATTCCGCCTCTTATGTTGTCTTCTATATCAAAAGGATCCTTCACCCCGTCCTCAACGCAGTTTTCAGGCATAAGCTGCATCAGCCCCATAGCTCCGGCTTTTGAAACAGAGTTAGGATTATAATTGGATTCCTGCTTGATAATTGCATGTATAAGCTTGCTGTCTACATCATACTCTTTGGAATATTTATCTACAGCCCTGTTTATAATCTCCATTTTTTCAGAGGAATTTTTATTTATTACTGCACCGGGCTTATACGCAGCCCCCTTTAATTCATCTGTTTTTTCCTGATTTTTAATATTAATAGGAAGACTATTAAGGTTTTCTCCTCTGGAATTTGAATGAGAATCGAAAATATTAAAATTATCATTTTGTGATGACGACTTAATCAATGCCTCCAGCACAAGGTCAAAGGCAGGACCGTCACCTAAAGATTTTTTCATAAAGGAAGATAATATTTGAAGTCCTAATATCTGCTCAGGCTTATTAACGTTCATCAGTACACCACCTTAAAAACTATTACCCTTAATTATCGTTTAGTTTATTATTTAATTAACCTCAAATTCAAATATATCATAATCTTCATATGCAGCCTTTTTATAAAAGCTTCTGCTTAATACCAAAACTTTGTATACCCCTTTCAAAAAGGGGATTAAGGTATAATAGTTTTTCCTGCTGTATTTCTGCATTAATTTCCATTCACTGTTTTCCATAAGGTAAAATTCATAGCATACTTCCTTGCCCCCTTCACTTTGTACCACAAAGGAAATCTCTTCATTTTTCTGGACTTTTACTTTACTGCTTTTTATTTTAGTACCGGTAACAGGAAGAGCTTCATGTATATATAGCTTGACCTCTTTTTTATCATCAAAGCACTCTCTGCACTGCAGATTCTTAGAATATATTGAAATACTGTATTTTCCGCTTACCTTAGGAGTAAATTTAAACCTTTTGCTTTTAATGAACTGAGTTTCTTCCACCAGATGGTCATTTATGCTTATAGAATATTTTATAAGGGTTTCTTGTGTATTCTTTGTAATAACTTCAATTTCTATATCATCCTCCACCATATAATATTCCTTTGAAGGTATGAGTACATAATCTATTGAAGCTTTTATATAGTCCTTTACATTGAAATATAAAAAAGTATGGCTGTCATAATCCTTATTGGAATATTTATCCTTAACCCTTATCTCCATTTGGTATTCCCCAGATTCCTTAGGAATGAAATTCACCCAGTTAGCACTGCCAAATCCCATCCTTTCAATTTCTTCCATACCCTTATAAACTAAAAAGGAATACCTTAATTCAGTGCCTCCCTCAGCCACTACAGTAATATTTATAGGTTTATTTTTTATATAATCCCTTTCCCTGCTAAGAGCCACTTCTTTTATTTTTACTGATTTTACAGCCTTCTCAGCTATTACATACTCCAGGCTGCTTGAAGCTTCATATTCTCCAGGGCAGCTTTCATCCTTGACATATAGTGTAACTTTATAGTCCCCGGGATGCTCAGCCTTCCAAATATAGCTGTTATTTCTTATATATCCGCTGTCTTCACCGTGATTTCCTTCTATTTTATACTTGTATAATAAATTTCTGCCTCCGGAAACCAGAGCCTTTAAAAGTATTTTAGTTCCTGTAGCTTGAGGAGAAATGAAGTCTGTGGTAAAGCTATTAATAACTATAGGATTATAGGGTTTAACATCGTAAAACATTATAGCTCTATCGTCATATTCTTCTAATGAATACATATCCTTTACAAAGCATAAGAGCTTATAACTTCCAGGTTTTTTTTCTCTGAAGGAAACCATCCTTTTGGTGGAATAATCCTGAATGCATAATGCTTTTCCCACTGGATCTATCTTAATGAATTTATAAAGCACCATCCTGCTGTCTTCCTGCTTAGATTCTACCTGAAATACAAGTTCTTCCTCTGTAAGAAGTTCTGAAGTAAGACATTTAAAATCCGTTATTTCAGCCTTTTCAATTTCAGATACCAGAAAGCTAACGGTTTTAAAGTCATCAAAATTATTCTTAGATTCAATGGTCTTACACTCTACTAGTATTTCATGCTTTCCAGGTTCATTTGCAGTGAATATAAATTCATTTTCACTGGTATAATCCTTAATAAGCTCCCATCCATCCCTTCCGCTTATCCAATATTTATACATAACAGGCTTAACGGAGGTTTCCACTAAAACATTTATTTTTTCCCCTTGAAGAAGCTCTCTTCTGTCCATAAACACATTCTGGATTAGATTTTCTTCTATACTTCCTATAATATAGTCAAATTTAGCAGCAGCATCAAAGGGCTTTTTGCTGTTAATATCTCTTCCCTGAACCATTATGGTATATTTCCCGTCCTCCTGAGGCTTCCATAAGCAAAAGCTGTCTTTACTGAAGTCTTGAATAGTTGTCCATATTCCATCTATACCGGCATTGAATTTATATAGATAATCAGCTTCTGAATTAACAACAGACAACTCAATTTCGCTGCCTTCTTTCTGAGGGCTTTCCCTGTTTAAAATAATTTCTAATTCTTTCATCCCTTTTTCCCCTCTTTTCCATAGTATTTACCAAGTTAATTATACTATATTACCATTATTTGTAACAATATATATAAATAAATTGTACTAAATTTTAAATCTTTTAAAAAATAAGTACATAAAACCAGCCTGAGAAATTATATTAATTTCTCAGGCTGGTTTTAATTATTTATAGCTTTTTCTATTAAAAGCTTCAAGTTCTTATATAACCTGTCATCATCTTCACTACTTCTTTTTTTAACAGATGAGGTTCGTCCGCCTGCCCTTCTGGTTTTCTGAGACAGATGCCTTTCAAAAAGAAGTCTGTCGATATTATCTTCACTATAAATATAACCTTTTGGACCTATAGCATAGGCACCTTTTCCCAAAGCCATAGCAGCTACTCCAAAATCCTGAGTTACTACTATATCCTTTTTTCCGCAGAGATTTATAAGATACATATCCACGCTTTGAAAACCGCTGTCCACATACACTATTCTGCTATAATCACTTTGAAGGGAATGATTTAAATCACATATCATTACAACTTCTATATTATGGCTCATTGCAGCTTTTTCTATTATATTTCTTCCAGGACAGGCATCTGCGTCCACCAGTATTTTCATTTTACAATCTCTTTTCCAGTTCTGATTTCATATCTTCATAACCTTGTTTTCCAAGCAGTGCAAACATATTCTTTTTATAAGCCTCAACTCCCGGCTGGTCAAAGGGATTTATTCCTAAAAGATATCCGCTTACAGCACAGGCTTTTTCAAAGAAATAAACCATGTACCCAAAATAGTATGGGGTTAGTTCAGGTACATTTATTATTATGTTAGGAACCTCGCCATCATTATGAGCAAGTACTGTACCCTGGAAAGCTTTCTTATTCACAAAATCCATGCTCTTCCCTGCAAGGAAATTCAATCCGTCTATATTTTCTCTGCTTTCTTCTATTATTATTTCTTTTCTTGGTTTTTCAACGTTAATAACAGTTTCAAATAAATTTCTAAGCCCCTCTTGAATATACTGTCCCATGGAATGCAGATCCGTTGAAAAATCTACAGCTGCAGGGAATATCCCCCTGTTATCCTTACCTTCGCTTTCTCCGTAAAGCTGCTTCCACCATTCTCCGAAGTAATGCAGGGAAGGCTCATAATTAACCATTATTTCAGTGGTTTTTCCTTTTCTGTATAATGCATTTCGTGCCGCAGCATATTTATAGCAGTCATTTTCTTCTATGTTACCCTTTGAATACTCCTCAGAAGCATCCTTAGCTCCCTGCATCATTTCATCTATGTCTATCCCTGCTGCAGCTATTGGAAGAAGTCCTACTGCTGTAAGTACAGAATATCTTCCCCCTACATCATCAGGAATTACAAAGGTTTCATAACCTTCAGCATCTGCAAGAGATTTTAATGCTCCCTTTGATTTATCTGTAGTTGCATATATTCTCTTAACCGCTTCTTCTTTTCCGTATTTCTTCTCAAGGTACTCTTTAAATATTCTAAAAGCAATAGCAGGTTCAGTAGTGGTTCCGGATTTAGATATAACATTGACGCTTATATCCATTCCATCTACCGCTTCAAGGAGATCAGCCATATAGGTTGAACTTATATTATTTCCTGCAAAAAGAATTGCTGGAGCCTTCTTTTTATTCTTTGGAAGCATTGAATAAAAGCTGTGGTTAAGCATTTCCAAAGCAGCTCTTGCTCCTAAATAAGAACCTCCAATACCTATTACTACAAGCACTTCGGAATTGCTTCTTATCCTCTCCGCAGCCTTCTTTATCCTCTGAAACTCATCTTTATCATAATTTGCCGGAAGGTCCAGCCAACCTAGAAAGTCATTACCTGCTCCTTTTTTATTGTGAAGCATATCCTGAGCAGTATTTATCATGTCTTTCATATTTGATATTTCATGCTGCTTAAGATATGGATGTGTTTTAGTTAAATCTAGAGTTATCTTTTCTCTCATTTTTATCCCTCCATGGTACAAATTATTTATAAATAATTATTATATATATTTAACTATTTAAGCCAAACTCTTGTTACAAAAAGCATAACCAATGTTGCAATTATAACAGCAACAAATACCATAGGTAAAAGTATGGTGTATTGAGCTATTACCAGTGCAAGAAGATCTTTAAATCCAATCTTTTCATGTTGAAAATCCTCTGGAAACTCTGGTTTTGGTTCATTGAAATCATCTTTGGGTCTAAAATCAAACAATATTATCACCTCAAGGATATTTTGAATTATAATACTAATTATTATACCACAGCATTTGGCAAAGGTATATTATTGCTGGTATAAAAAAAACCTAAGCGATATATTCCGCTTAGGTTTTTTTATTATTTAACTAAATGGCATGCAACATAATGCTCATTTCCAACATTTTTATATAAAGGAACTTCCTTTTTACATACATCCATTGCATAAGGACATCTTGTATGAAATTTGCAGCCCTTTGGCGGATTAGCAGGACTTGGAATGTCTCCTGATAATATAATCCTCTCTCTCTTAAGTGTTGGGTCAGGTATAGGAACCGCAGACAATAAAGCTTTCGTATATGGATGAAGCGGATTGTCATAAAGTTCATTTTTGGGTGCAAGCTCCACTAAGGAACCTAAATACATAACTCCAACTCTATGGCTTAAATGCTTAACAACGCTTAAGTCATGGGAAATAAAGAGATAAGAGAAGCCCATTTCCTCCTGAAGCTCGCTCATTAAGTTTATTATCTGAGACTGTATAGAAACGTCAAGAGCAGATACAGGTTCATCAGCTACAATAAAACTTGGCTTTAAAACCAGTGCTCTGGCAATACCTATTCTCTGTCTCTGTCCACCGGAGAACTCATGAGGAAATCTTCTTATATGGTAAGGAGCTAGACCGCATCTTTCCATAGTTTCCAAAACTCTATCGGTAACCTCATCCTTTTTGCAAAGATTGTGATCCAGTAAGGACTCTCCAATAATTTCACCAACACTCATTCTTGGATTTAAAGAACTGTAAGGATCCTGAAATATCATCTGCATACGAGGTCTCATTTTTCTAAGCTCTTCTCTTTTCAGCTCAAATATATCCTGCCCTTCGAAATATACATTTCCTGCTGTTTTATCAAATAATCTTAAGATAGCTCTTCCGGTAGTGGACTTACCACATCCGGATTCTCCAACAAGCCCTAAGGTTTCTCCTTTTTTCAATTCAAAGGATACATCATCAACAGCTTTCACATTGCCCACTACCCTAGAGAATACTCCAGCTTTTATAGGAAAGTATTTTTTAAGGTTTTCCACCTTTAATATAACATCTGATTTTTCCATATCCTACTTTCCCTCCTCATAAAGCCAACATGCAACCTTATGTCTTTCATTAACATTAATTAAAGCTGGCTGTTTTTCCTTGCACACCTTCATACACTTATCGCATCTTGTATTAAAGTAGCAGTTATCAGGCATTCCAATAGGATTGGGAACCTGTCCAGGTATTGAATACAATCTGTTTCCTGTATCCTTATTCAGTATTGGTTTAGATTTCAATAAACCTACTGTATAAGGATGAAGTGGATTTTTAAATAATTCCTCCACAGGAGCTTCTTCAATTACTTTACCGGCATACATAACCACAACATAATCTGCCATTTCAGCAACAACCCCTAAATCATGGGTTATCAATAATATTGAGGTATTCAGCTTTTTCTTAATATCTCTCATCAAATCCAGTATCTGAGCCTGGATAGTAACATCTAATGCTGTAGTAGGCTCATCAGCTATTAAAAGCTTAGGATTACAGGATACAGCCATAGCAATCATTATCCTCTGTCTCATACCGCCGCTAAGTTCATGAGGATAAGACTTCATTATTTCTTCTGCTCTGGGAATTCCGATTATCTTTAATACTTCTATAGCCTTTTTTTCCGCTTCCTGCTTTGAAAGCTTCTGGTGAAGTATAATAGCTTCACAAATCTGATCTCCTACCTTAAATACGGGATTTAAGGAGGTCATTGGCTCCTGAAATATAACAGATACATCATTACCTCTTACATCTCGCATTTCAGCCTCAGTGTATTTAAGAAGGTCTTTTCCTTCAAATAATATTTCTCCACCTTCAATTTTTCCAGGAGGTGTGGGGATCAGCCTCATAAGGGACATAGCTGTAACGGATTTTCCGCAGCCTGACTCTCCAACAACGCATACTGTTTCCCCTTCTTTTATTTTAAAGCTAACATCGTTAACTGCTTTTACTACCCCATCGCTCGTATGGAAGTAGGTTTTTAAATTTTTAAATTCCACTAAATTCTTCGCCATCTTCTCTACCTCCTATACTTTCAACTTAGGATCTAGAGCATCTCTTAATCCGTCACCAAAAAGGTTTATAGACATAACTGTTAAGAATATACATAAACCTGGTGGTATCCACAACCAAGGCAGATACTGAAGTGCGTATTGATCATTAACGACCTGTATCATATTACCCCAGGTTGGTGTAGGTGGTGTAACTCCAAGACCTAAGAAGCTTAAGCTTGATTCAGTTAATATTGCTCCCCCTATACCTAAAGTTGCACTTACTATTATTGATGCAAAGGTATTTGGCAATAAGTGAGCAAACATCTTTCTTCTATCTTTTAATCCAAGAGCTTCTGCTGCCTGCATAAATTCCTGTTCTCTCAAGGAAAGTATCTGTCCTCTTACAAGACGGCAAATAGTAGGCCAGCTTAAAAGCCCTATAATAAACATTACAGCAAATATCCTTTTATCCGGTGCCACTGCAAGGTCTGACATAACAGCACCAAGCATTATCAAGAGCGGAAGGAAAGGAAAACATAAGAATATATCAACTATTCTCATTATTATAGCATCAACTACACCTCCGTAGTGTCCTGCCAAAACACCTAAAACACTGCCTATGACAACCTCAATGGTTACAGCCACAAGGCCAACAAGAAGTGAAATTCTTCCTGCCTGCATAAGTCTTGCAAGCACGTCTCTTCCTAAGTTATCAGTTCCCAATATATGAAGAGAAGATGGGGGCTGCTCTATGTTAAGAAAATCCAAATGGTTCATATCATAGGGATATAATAATGGTCCCACAAATGATGCTACAGTAAGAAACAGTATTATAAAAAGTCCTGTCATAGCAAGCTTGTTCTTTTTAAGCCTTCTCCAGGCAACACGCCAAGGGCTCTCTATTTTTTCTTTTTTTGAAGCAACCTGTGTATTTATTTCGTTCATCACCGCACCCCCTACTTAAGTCTTATTCTTGGGTCAACTAAAGCATATGCTACGTCTGCTACAAGATTACCTACAAGCGTTAATAAGGCAAGCAGCATATTAGTTCCCATGAGTAGATAGTAATCCCTGCCGTTAACGGCATTGATTTGAACAGGTCCTATACCAGGCCAGTTAAAAATTGTCTCTGTAAGTACTGCACCTGAAAACAATCCTGGTATGGAAAAACCAAGCAGAGTTATAACCGGAATTAAAGCATTCCTAAGTGCGTGTTTATATATAACCACCTTTTCTTTAAGACCTTTAGCTCTGGCTGTTCTTATATAATCCTGTCTGATAACCTCAAGCATACTGGAACGAGTGTATCTCATCCAGCTTCCAACACTCCCCAAAGTTAAAACCGTTAATGGTAATAACATATGTTTAGTCTGATCAAGGAATTTTGCAAAACCGGTAAAACTAGATCCCGGAGTTTCCATTCCCGATACCGGAAGCACCCGAAGGTCAACAGCCAGAAATTTAATGAGCAGCAGTCCAAAGAAGAAGGACGGCATTGAAATACCAATAAGTGCAAAAACCGTAAAGAAACTGTCAAAGCCTGAATATTGTTTTGTTGCAGATACTATTCCTATGGGAACCGCAATAAGCACTCCCAAAACCAAGGAAGTAAGTGCTAGTTTAAAGGAATTAGGTATATAATCCTTCATTACCGAGCTAACGCTCTTTTTGTAATAGAAAGATTCCCCTAAATCACCATGTACTATTCCTTTAGCCCAATAATAATACTGAACGTATTTAGGCTGGTCTAAATGCATTTGAGCTCTCAGCTCTGCTTTTCTCTCAGCACTCATATGCGGATCTAAATTGGATGAAATAGCATCTCCTGGTGCTAAAGCAAAGATTAAGAAAATTACCAAAGAAATTCCTACAAGAGTAGGAATTAACTGCAGAAATCTTCTAATTAGATATTGTCTCATCGTACCCCCCCTATTTTTTAAGTATGCCCGGAATTTCTCCGGGCACTTTTATTTATATGTATCTAAGTTGTTATTGCCGTAACCCTTATTTACAGTAATATTTTATAAAAAATAGCTGTAAATACTTCAGGCTTTTAAAAATTTGAATTACAGCAAAAAACTTCTTATTCAGGTTAATAAAAAAGCTTGGACCATTATCCCAAATAATACAGTATTATTTTATTAATCTTTATCTTAATACGGTAATATTTTCATAGTCAGCAGCAGTATGAATTAATATTTTGTTAAGTAACAGTATAATACAGTATAGTAATAATAAGCTAATTATATGTCAAGGCTCTGTTTACAAGTTATAAAAAAAATGTGCGGAATTAACTATATTTTAGTCTTTTTCCCACAGTTAGATAAATGCTATATTTTTACTATATCTTTAAAGTTCTTCTGGAATTTCCAACTTTTATTTGAATTATATATATTTGTATTATATATCTTAACAATTAATTTGTAAATACATTTATTTATTAACAACTTAGCAATTTAACTGAAAATTTATAGGGTTTCCTTTAACGATTTTTTAATAATTTAAGTCCTTTTCTTTAAATGTGGTAAATATATCCCGTATAAAATTTACAGTTTATTCAATAAATTGATAAATTATCAATGAAAACATTTACTTAAGTTTTTTCGCTAAAATAATTTTAATAGTTACATCTTTCGTAGTTTTATATTTTCTACCAAGTCTGGTCTTCTCATTATTTCTAACCTAAACACACTCTATTCCATGTCTTATAGATGCTTAAAACAAAAAAACAGCCCCTAAGCCGTGAAAAATCATCTGACTTATAGGGCTGTTTTCTCCACTGTTACGCAGCTAATATCAATTTAATATCAAAAAGGGATATATAAGCCGAAAACTCAGTTTATATACTTAAGACTTTAGTTATATCATTCCCACTCAATTGTAGCTGGTGGTTTGCTGGTAATGTCATAAACCACTCTATTTACATTATTAACTTCATTTACAATTCTTGAAGATGCCTTTTCTAAAACCTCAAAAGGTATATGAGCCCAGTTAGAGGTCATACCATCAGAGCTGGTTACTGCTCTTAAGGCTATGGTATGGGAATAAGTTCTTTCATCTCCCATAACTCCTACAGAACGTATATCAGGAAGTACTGCAAAGTACTGCCATATAGCTCCATCCAAGCCTGCCTTGGCAATTTCATCTCTGAAGATAAAGTCAGCTTCTCTTGTAATTTCAAGCTTTTCTTCTGTTATTTCTCCAAGGACTCTGATAGCTAAACCCGGTCCCGGGAATGGCTGTCTCCATACAAGATCATGAGGGATACCCAGTTCTTCTCCAACTTCTCTCACTTCATCCTTGAACAGCTCTCTAAGAGGTTCTATAAGCTTAAATTGAAGGTCCTCAGGAAGTCCTCCTACATTGTGGTGGCTTTTGATAACCGCTGAGGTTCCTGTACCGCTTTCTACTACATCGGGATATATGGTTCCCTGTACAAGGAAGGAGATTTCTCCTAGTTTTCCTGCTTCTTCTTCAAATACTCTTATGAATTCTTCTCCAATAATCTTCCTCTTTCTTTCAGGGTCTTCTACCCCTTTAAGCTTTGAAAGAAATCTTTCCTTGGCGTTGACTCTTATTAAGTTCATATCAAACTGCTCTTTAAATATCTTTTCTACAGTATCTCCTTCATCCTTTCTGAGAAGGCCGTGGTCCACGAATATGCAGGTAAGCTGCTTGCCTACTGCCTTGTGAACCATAACTGCAGCAACGGAGGAATCCACCCCTCCGGATAAAGCGCAGATAAGCTTTTTATCTCCAACAATTTCCTTTATCTCTCTAATTTTTTCTTCTGCAAAGGAAGCCATGGTCCAATCCTTACTTAAACCGCACACCTTG
This sequence comes from Clostridium polynesiense, assembly GCF_000820705.1. Classification (GTDB taxonomy): domain Bacteria; phylum Bacillota; class Clostridia; order Clostridiales; family Clostridiaceae; genus Clostridium_AA; species Clostridium_AA polynesiense. Next base: position 28,327 of record NZ_CCXI01000090.1, read on the forward strand.
TATACAAAGTTTTCAAGCATCTTTTTACCAAAAGGAGTGTGTTCAACCTCAGGGTGAAACTGAACTCCATAAAGCTTTTTACTTTCATTGCTAACCGCCGCAGCAGGGCATTGATCTGTGTGAGCTATTATGTCAAAGCCTTCAGGAACCGCTTCTACGTAATCTGTATGGCTCATCCAGCATACTTCATTTTCCTTCATACCATTAAATAAGGGACTTGTATTTTTCAAGTTGATCTGTGTTTTTCCATATTCCTTTACTGAAGCTGAGGCAACTCTTCCTCCCAAAGTATGAGCCATGAGCTGAACCCCGTAGCATATGCCAAGTACAGGCACTCCTAATTCAAATATCTCACCATCAATCTTTGGTGCATTTTCTCCATAAACGCTGTTAGGGCCCCCAGTGAATATTATACCCTGAGGTTTCTTATCTTTTATTTTTTCTAAAGGTATTGTGTAAGGAAGTATTTCGCAATATACTCCAAGCTCTCTTACCCTACGGGCTATAAGCTGATTATACTGACCGCCAAAATCTATAATTAAAACAAGTTTTTTTCCATCTTATCCTCCAAGGAAACAAATTTTAAGGTACTGTTTTAGTTTTATTAACCTCTGTCTACGCTGTAATTAGGAGATTCTTTTGTAATATAAATATCATGAGGATGGCTTTCCTTTAATCCTGCTGAAGTTTGAACCACAAAATTTGCATTTTCATATAAATCCTTTAAAGTAGCAGCTCCAAGATAACCCATTCCGGACCTTATGCCTCCTATGATCTGAAATATAGTATCTGCCACGTAGCCTTTATAAGCAACTCTTCCTTCTACTCCTTCAGGAACCAGCTTTTTGTTTCCTTCCTGGAAGTACCTGTCCTTGCTTCCTGCAGCCATAGCAGCCAAAGAGCCCATTCCTCTATATACTTTGTAGCTTCTTCCCTGATATATCTCCACATCTCCAGGTGATTCTTCACATCCTGCAAGAAGTGACCCCATCATAACTACCTTTGCTCCAGCAGCTAAAGACTTAACCACATCTCCGGAATATTTTATACCTCCATCAGCAATAACAGGTATGCCATGCTTTTCAGCGGCCTCTACACAGTCCATTACCGCAGTAAGCTGAGGAACTCCCACCCCTGCTACCACTCTAGTAGTGCATATAGATCCAGGACCGATTCCAACTTTTATGCAATCTGCTCCAGCATGAATTAAATCCTCTACAGCTTGAGGTGTTGCAACATTTCCTGCAATTATTTGTATTTCTGGATATTTTTCTTTTATTTTTTTCACTGCTTCCATAACGCCTTTAGAATGACCGTGTGCAGTATCTAAAGTTATAACATCCACCTGCGCCTTAACTAAAGCGTCAACCCTGTCCATTAAATCCATGGTTATCCCTACCGCTGCTCCAACTAAAAGTCTTCCTTTTGAGTCTTTAGCAGCATTAGGAAACACCTTCGCCTTCTCAATATCTTTAATTGTTATTAATCCTCTTAAATTATAATCTTCATCTACTAGAGGAAGCTTTTCAATTTTGTGCTTCTTTAATATTTCCTTAGCTTCATCCATAGTAGTTCCTTCTGGTGCAGTGATTAAATTTTCACTGGTCATAACTTCTTTAATCTTTCTGCTGTAGTCTGTTTCAAATAATATATCCCTGTTAGTAACAATCCCTACAAGTTTTCCATCCTTAGTTATTGGAACTCCTGAGATTCTATACTGGCTCATGAGCTTTAATGCATCCTCCAGCTTATGATCTTCAGATAAATAAAAAGGATCGGTGATTACTCCATTTTCCTGCCTTTTAACCCTGTCCACTTCTAATGCCTGAGCTTCAATGCTCATATTTTTATGTATTATACCAATGCCGCCCTCTCTTGCCATTGCAATAGCCATCTTAGATTCAGTAACGGTATCCATTCCTGCACTCATGATTGGAATATTAAGCTTAATCTTCTTAGTTAAATAAGTATTTAAATTTACATCCTTAGGTAAAACCTCTGACTTATTTGGAACTAAAAGTACATCGTCAAAAGTATAAGCTGTCTTTAAAATGCGTGCCATAAAATCATCCTTTCAAAATAGTGAATTATTTCTTTCATAAATAACTAAAAAATATAGTATTTAAATGTATATCCCTAAAAATTGATAAAATAAAAGACATATTGCATCCTCTATAAGTGAAACAATATGTCTTAATCAGCATATTAAAGTTTCACCCATAGTCGGAAATTAACGGTTTCCGGTAGAGACTCCCTGCCATATTCAGGGGATATACGAGCGTTAAAGTTACTATTAAATTAAAAA
>NZ_CCXI01000091.1 GCF_000820705.1 Clostridium polynesiense
CATTTGCAGATTGTCAATTATGTTTTCAAATTTTAAAACACATCTGGTAAATCAGAAATTTCTAATATGAGATCATCATGTTTATTTTCATCACTGGCATATGCACTGCATAAAAGCCTTTCAGTAGTTTCAGAGCCTTTCTTCACTTCAAAATTATAATTAATAATATAGTGACTATGACCTGAGGAATTTCCTATTGGTATATTTACAGTAATTTCCCCCAGGTTCTCTTCTGCTTTTTTATAATAATACTTAACATCCTTTAGTTTCTGAAGCTTATTATCATCATTAATTTTATATATAATAACAGAATTTAATTTAATACTTTTAATATTATTATTGATATCTTTATTTAGAAGTATCTTTAAAGCAGTTTCTTCACCATAGGTTCTTATGTAAGCTCCTGCTTTAACTGAAAATTCTTCTGATATTTCTATAGGATTTTGTTTAATCAAATATCCTTCCTCTAAAGTATTTCCCTCCTGAAAATTATTAGTAAACAAGCCCTGCTTTATCAGGTACTCATCAACTATATTAATAGTTATGGGTTTAAATGGAATTTCTCTGTTTATATTTTCAATATCTTTGTACTTTAATATACTATCATTTACTAGTTCATAACTTCCAAGCTTTACTCCTTTTAAGGATATTTCTGCTTTCACTGCTTCTGCTTCATAACATTTACTTTCATTATTATATACATAAACAAAATCAGAAAGACCTATTTCTGCTCTAATGCCTTGCGAAGCTGTCAATCCCTGTGGAAGATTCACATCTATAAAAGGTGCCTTTATTATAAATTCCGATCTAACTTCCTCTGCAATTCTCAATAAGACATTTTGAAAAAAAACTGCATCGGCATTTTGACAGTCAATATATTCTCCTCTGGATATATCCGCCATACTGCTATAAATGTCTCTCTGAGAGCTTTTACCCAATGGAATGAAGTATGGCTTTATTACTGTATTCTGTCCTTTAACAGCTTCAGACATCTGCAGAGAATACAACTCACTTAAAGGCTTCTCCTCCTCATTAGACTTAGTTTCTAATGAATAGGCAACCTTCCCCCCTGAATCTGATTCATTATCAATACTTTTATATAAGTTCTCCGGATTTTCTTTTTCATGAGAATAGTAATCTATTTTTCCTCCTCCTATGACCACAATAAATTTTTCCATGTCATTTTTTTTCTCTAAAAGCCATAGAGCCTTTCTAATTCCATCACCGGTATTGGCCCCCTCCTTTAAAGACAAGGAATTTATTATATTGTTTAGCTTGTCTTTCTCTGAGCTTCTAATAAGATATTCACCACTATGGGCTTTATGAGCCGTTCCACCTTTATTGAAACTTACTATTCCTACCTTTATATTATTATTTCCCTTAAGCTGTTCTATAAATTTATTAGCAGACTCCTTAACCAGGGTAATTTTTTCATCCTGCACAGATGAAATTTTATTCCCGAGAAGGTCTTCCTCCATACTTGTTGAAGTATCTAATACCAATACAACTTCTTTCCCTTTAGCAGCAGTGCCCGCCGGAACCTTCATAGGAGTTATTTTATATTCCATTTGAAATTCCTTATTTATATCTGTTCTGCCCTCTTCTCTTCCAGCTATACTCCTTTGCAGATTAAACTGTAAGTTAAGCTTGGATACATTTACAGTTATGTCAGGAAATATTTTCTTTATAACAGTAGAATCAAGGTTTCTATAGCTTATATTCCATGAATCACCTTTAAAGAGGTAAGCTCCGCTCTTTTCAGCCTTGAAGCTTAAAGAGATATCAAAAGAATCTGCTTCATATCGATTTTCCGTAATATTAAGCTTGTATTTTATATCCGGTAATTTTAAAGAATATTCCCTATCCTTTATCTGAACATTATTAACTGGACCGGTGTAACTTATCCCCTCAGGAAGATTAAAATTTATCTTTACCTCCTCCACGGCATAATCCGCTTTAATTTCATCGGCGATATCTTCATATATTTTATTAATCTCATCTCCATCCATTGCTTCCCTGTATAACCCTCCCGAAGCTCCGGCTAAAGTATTTAATTTGTTTGAATTAATTCCGTCGCTGAAGCCTATGAGATAATTTTTCGTATTTTTTTCTTTAACTAATCCGGACATAATAAGTCCGTATTCCATTCCCCTGCTATAATTATTACTTGAATTAACTAAATAATCACTGCCAGAATTACTTTTATTTATTTTTCTATAATATCCCCATTTAAAAAACTCTGTCCATTCATAACTATAGAAGGTAGGTTCTCCATCGGTCATTACCACTAAATATTTTTTCGCATTGCTGCCGTTATCAAGAACTCCCAGTGCCAGCCTAAGCCCGTCTCCCATATTTGTTCCGCCTTCTGCTTTAAGAGCATTTACTGAACTAATTAAAGTCTCGGCATCAGCGGAATAGGTAAGGTCTTTAATCAGCTTTCCTCTGGAACTATAGCTAACTATGGATATCTTCGTTTTTCCTTGGTTTTTAAATTTACTTATAAAATTTACACCAGCTGTTTTTAAAGCCGAAAGCCTAGTTTTCCCATCCTTTAATTTGTCATTCATACTTCCTGATGTGTCTATTACTAAAACTATTTCTTTGTCCTTCTGAGGACTTATCAGCTCCATAGGTATTGGCTGGGGCTGAAAGTGGTAGGTTATTTTGAATTCTTCATTTATCCCTGAATTTATCACGGTTTTATCTGCAGTAACTTTAATATCCGGTATACTGCTGCTTGATCTGGCAATTCTTGAGAAAGGTATAAAAGCCATGATAAATAATATTGATAAAAATACACTGAAACCCTTATTAAATTTTCTTTTCATTTCCATCGTCTTCTATCCTTTCTTCTAAGGCTTATTTCTTAAATACACATCATTTTTAATGGTGTATATCTGATCATTCCTTTTAAATATTATACTGACACTGAGAGCACTGCTGTTTTTTATAGTTGTTTCTTTATATAAAGGTTCCACTTCAATGCTATTAACACTGCCTCCCAGTGTCTTTTTTTCATCATTAAGTATGTTTTTTATTTCAAGCCTTCCGTCCTTTAACTCCAAAATGTTTTCCTTATCTTCTCCGTCTATAAAGGTTATGAAGCCTAACTCTACAGACTCACTGCTGTCTATCCTACTTCTCCCTTGATTATCCATAATTCCCTCTATAGATTTAACCTCCATAAGCTTTTCACAGATTACAGAATTCAGCTGCTCTGCTTCATAGTGAAGCTGAGACTTATCTGCAGTAACATTTAAGGATTTATAATTACCCATAAAAAAAGGTAATATCACTGATGAAATTAAAGCCATAATCCCTAAAGCTATGATAAGCTCTAATAAGGTAAAGCCTCTTTTCTTTTGAGAGATAAACTTCACTGCCTCCACCTCATTTAACGATTTTAAAGTTTTCCATGTGTATACAGCTGTTTCTTATAGTATTACCATCCTGTCATCGCTTTTTATGTTATAGTTTATCTCCACCTGCTGATAATCCTCAGGTGCAGCTTCTTTAAATATACTTTCCATCCTGTTTAAGTTTAGAGCTATTAATTCCTTCAAATAAGCTGAATCATAGTCAATTGTCTTTTTTCCGTTATCCATAAGTATCACGCTTCCACCGGCAATTATGCTTCCGGTAAAGTTTATATTTCCATTTAAATATACATCTCCATGGGTTATTATTAGCCCCTTTCCCATACCCTCTTTTAGGACTATATTTTCTCCTTTAGAAGATACTGCTCCCTGGGCTGTGATCACTATGGGTTCTCTGTCCCTCTTCAAATACAGTACCTCGGTAAAATCAGTTGAATGAACTATGCTTTTAATAGGCTCTGTAAGTTTATTAAAATCTATTTCTTCTTCTAAATCATCAATTTCTTTAAGAGCCTTATAATGCTTTTCAGCCTTGTCTATTACTGAATATTCATCTATTATATAATTTTCCTCAATAACTATCTGACTTCCATCTTCTTTTTCCGTTATTACGCTCCCTACACTTATAGTATTTTCAGGAAGACTTATTCCTTTAAGCTTCAAGTTATGGTTATCCTTTTGAGAATAAAGCTTAAAATATCTGCTCTTATCTTTAAAATTTAATTCTCTTCCATCCTTAAATTTAGTTGCCAGCTGAAGTGGATTTTTATACTCTAATACTATATTTTCTTCATTGAGCTTATTATCAGGATCATTATTTATAAGAGAGGAATAAGCCCTATAATTCCCTTTAACCGCTACTGATTCTCCTGTTTGATATTCATCCTTGGTTTTAATATATGCTGTTCCCATAATTACAGCTTCTTCTTTAATTACAATCCCGGATCCTTCCCCTATATCCTCAGAATTTACTATGATTGAACTGGAATTTTTCCATTTATCATTTTCAGAGTTTAATTCTCTTACATCATTAAACCCATAAAAACCTTTATTGATGATAATATGAGATCTCAGTCCATTAAGTACCAGATCATTATTAGCAAATACTTTTCCGTTAACTTTTATATAAGAATCAGAAGCGTTTTTTCTTATAGATAAGCTATCTGTATACAAGCTGCTCATTGGATTATTTAGTATTAATGAACTTCCTTTAGAAGCGATTACTGTATCTTCCTCTGTAGCAGCACTGCCATTTATAATAAGCTCAGTATTTTCCCCGGTGAGTATTATGCCTTTTTCATCTTTTTCCTTTACCTTTCCCTTTACATGGATATCCCCTTTTATTTCTCCCCTGCCTTCAGCCTGCAGGTTTCCTCCTATTACCATGGACTTGCTCCATATGCTTCTAAGAGGCACATTTACCACCGTATTTTCAACATAATATGGACTTCTGTACTCCGGAGTTTCAATTTTAAAGTCAGCTTTTACTATTCTCTTTTCTCCATAATCTGAAGAGCTCTTAGGAATAAAACTTGATAGAAGCGATAGTGCTAATACACCTTTATCATTAAAAACTAAATCCTCTTTCTGGCTCTTAATTACAACCTCTTTAGAGCCTTCTGTATCTTTAATCAATATTTCTCCATCATGATCATCAATTTTACTAATAATAGAAGCCTTAACCTTTTCTCTATAAGCAGCTTTAAAAACGGTGTTTTGAATTCTTTTAATCTCATCTTCCTCTATAGATTTTTTTGATAAAGCTGATATATATTCCTCTACAGCAGTATTTGCTTCTTCAATGGAGGATTCTATAATTTTACCTATAATTCCCTTAGCTTCTTCTAACCCTGACTCAGAAGCATATAAGTATTTTACTTTTATGCTTTGAGCTACCCTGGCTTTATAGTCTGCTGCAGTTAAGGATATCATAACAGTGCCTAAAGTTATAAGCACCCCCAGGGTAACAAGAACTGATATTAAGGAATTTCCTTTCTTAGCCTTTATATTCATATCATCCCATCCTATTTTTCTACGGATTTATAGCTGACTATCTCATATTCCCTGCCTCTATTATCAAAGACCTTTATCCATATTTTATATACTCTGCTAATGCTCCTGCTGCCCCCATCTTCTGAGTATAAATTATAATATGAACGGACCTTTCCTCCGTTATTTTCAAATCTTATTTCAGCCTTACTTTTACTATCTTTATAAGCAAATATGCTGAATTCCATAGAGGTATCATTAACTATATCAATACAAAAGACACCTCGGGTATTTTCATCAAAAACAATCTTTATGTTCCCTTGTGTCTCCTGATTTTTTCTTATGCTTCTTTGGTTTATTATAAGCTCATCTTTTTTATTATTTATCTTTAAAGTTTTATCATTAATCCCTTGAGGTATTTTATTTATTATCAAGTAATCTCCCTCAGCTCCGTTTTTTCCTCCTTCAATAATGGCTTCCCCATCAAAGACGGGGAAATTTTGCTTTTGATTCTCTTTAAATTTATATAATTCCAAAGGCTCTATACTACCTTCAATTTTATAGCCCTTTTTCACTCCTTGAAGGCTGAAAGCTCCTTCAATATCACGATTTGCCTCCACCTTTAAATCCAATTTAGAAGACAGAATTCCCCCATGGCATAGCTCTTCTTCTTTTAAAGCTTTAATTTTTTCTGTTATCTGTTGAGCAGTAAGCATTTCTTCCTGTCTGTATTCCCCTTCCTTATTTATAGAAAGAGCCTTCATAACCAGAACAGAAACAGGTCCGGCGGCAGCTGCAAAAATAGCCAGACTTATAAGGACTTCTAAAAGAGAGGCTCCTTTTTTAACCTTATTCCTTTTTTCCATCCTCATACCTCCTTAATTTCTTTTTACATCAACATTCCCTCCCTGGGCGTTGACGGTTATTCTTGGCCTTGCAGCTTCATCTCCCTCTATATTAAAGAGAATATTTTTATCAGTGTTATTAATTATTTTTATGTTTACAGAAGATACGTCTTCTTCTCCCTTTCTTTTAGATGAATATGCCTTAAGCACTATATCTGAGCCAGAAGGTAAAAAATCTGTTCCCTCTCCTTCATAATTTAAAGGATAGCTTTCTGCTGCAGTTTTATATTTATAAAAATATCTTCCTTCTTTGGCGGTAAATACTATCTCCACCTCTTCTTTATTTTTATTATCTGCATATATATAGGTCTTTTTATCCCTATCCTTAGCCTTTCCTAATATGAAACTTGGCAGATCTGAATTCACCCCTCTTACAGACATTATAAAATCATAACTATAAGCTTCAGATTTAGATGAATCCTCTATACTGAGGCCTTTTTTTTCCTGAGTCTCTCCACCTTTAAAGGGGTTTTCTTTTCCCTGAGAGTCAGTGCCTTCCCATTTAAGATATTCCCCATCCTCATCAGTAATTTTAGGTACTGCAAACACCTCTAAAACCGCTGTACCTGTTATTTCATCCTTTGTATTTTGAGTTAGTGAAACACTGGATACGGCAATTTTTTTATCATGAGTCTCAAAACTTCGTAGCAGATTGATGAAATTGCTGTATTGTGCTTTAAAATTCAAATTTATCTTCATACTCTGAACCTTAGCAGTTTTTTTCTCTTTCTCCGGTGCTGAAGAATAAACTGCTGCCTGCTTTTTATCCTTATTAACTATTCCGTTATATTCTTTAACTATATCTGTCAAGGGACTGAAATTAACATTTTCCGCATCCTTATTCTTTTTGTCATTAAGGGTTTCCGCAGTTATCTCCGAAAAGCTCATATTACCATCCACCCTTGAAGCCTTAAGAAGCTTATCCAATTCTACTATAAGCTTTTGCTGCTCTATGGACGGATATAAATTTCCGGTTTTGCTTATTATCTTTTCATTAATAATTTTTATATCCTTTTCTTTTTTATCCTCTGAAGAAATATAAATTTTCATATTGTCAAGCTTTGCAGTAAGCAGTGTCTTTTCTTCTTTAAGCTTATTTACAGCGGTTCTCTGAGGATGAAATATATATTTATAATACCCTGCCCCAACCATTAAAATCCCAAAAATCATTAAGAGCAATTTTTCTCTTTTACTTAACTTCATAAAAATCAACATCCTTTAATGTACATTTCATGATAAAGCTATATGGTGTCTGCAAGCTCCCTTCGCTGTTTAAATTAATACTGCTTATATGAGATTCCTCAATAAATTGCAAAGCTTTGATATTATTCTGAAATTCACCTAGGCTTCCCCTGTCTTTAGCAGTTCCATTAATATTTATGGCATTTTCATCTATAGTCATACTCTTAAAGAAAACTTCTCCTGGAACTGCCGAAGATATATTCTTCATAATACCACTTCTTATTATTTCCTTGGAATTAAGTCCTTTACAAATAACATCAACTTCACTGTTATACTTATTTAAAAGCTCATATCTTTTAAATAGTATTTTGCTTTTATCATAATTCTCCATAAACTGAGAAGTATTTAATTCATCATTAATGCTTGTAACTTTGGCTTTAAGTGTATAAATGCTGATACTATTCCACAGAAGGCTGGATATAATTAATAAAAAAACAAATAATGCCATTATGAAAATTAATTTTTTTTCGCTTTTTTCTTCTTTTTCAACCCCTATATATGGCTGAAAAAAATTAAAATCTCTCATAATACCACCTTCCTAAAGCCTTATAACAGCTCCTATAGCATTTAAATAGATGTCTAATTCATCCTTTGGACAGTTTTTGGAAAGCATCACATTCTCCAATTGATTAACTTTGTTAACGGAGATATTAAGCTCTGACTCTAAAAATTCTGCTAATCCCCTTATCCTTGAACCTCCGCCATGGAGATAAATCTTATCAATTTTATTTCCTACTTTTTTATTTCTATAAAACTGAAAAATCCTTTGAAGTTCTTCTAAAACATCTCTTTTAAAGCTATCTAAATATTTTTCAATTATCTTTTTATTCTCTGTGATTTCTTCATCCTCATTATTCACAGCTATTTTACAAGCTTCAGCCCTTTTAAGGTCTATCTTTAATTCCTTTGATATTTCTTTATCTATAGCGTTCCCGCCATATTTTATAATTCTAGTAAAATCTATTCCTTGATTTATGTATATATTAACCTCTATAGTATCTGCACCTATATCTACTATGGCGGTAGATTTTTCATCTTCATTTTCACCGCTCTCAGTATTGATCATATTCCTCAGCATTACCTTTTTCACTGCATTAAAATTAATATCAAGGCTTTTTGGCTTAAGTCCACTGCTTAAGGTAAAGTCATAATACTGCCTTGCCAGCCTCTTTGGATAGGTAACCACCAAAACCCTTAACTTATCTATATCTTCCCCTTTAATTTCCTCTAAAACATCATATTGCACTATATAATCATTCAAATTAATAGGGAGATACTGCTGTATCTCATAATTAATGAGAGTGTCCAGTTCATCCTCTTCTGCCTTAGGTACTATTATTTCCCTGTTAATAATCACTGTGCTATTACTGGTAACAGCTGTCTCCTTCACCTTTATTCCCTCATTAATAAGCTCCTTTTGAAGAAGATGAGACAACCGTATCTTATCTGATATATCCCCATCATTAAGGGCATTATTAGGAGTTTTAATCTTAACAAGCTTGTCCAAAACTACTTTTCCTGAAGCTTCTCTGACCACTGCAATTTTTATATATCTGCTTCCTAAATCTATAGAAACGCAGCTCTTAGAAAATATTATTTTATTTAACCCTTTATTACTCCCCCGGCTTTTTTTAATCCTCAGAAGGGAGGATACATCGGTATTTAAAATCTTTTTTACCTTTTCCTGAATTGAAACGCTGCCCCTCATGAAATCACCGCCTTTTATAGATATAGTTTTACGCTGTTGTTCTGAATATAAGCAGACTCACATAGATATTTTACAAAGGATAATATGGGTAAATTCTCCACCTTAATGGGTGGAGAATTTGATTTTTTGTTTAGGAACCTTAAGCTGGTGTGTCTGAGGCAGTTACTACACTTACACTGCCTGAAGTATCTATTTTTACTTTATATACTTTAGCTTCCTTGCCATCTGTGCTTTTCCCCTGAGGTTTTTTTACTTCTTGTAAAGCTTTTTTTGCAGGTTCTATCTCAGCTACATCAAATTTAGTAAAAGCGCCATTGTCAATACTTTTTCCGTCAGTAAAGCTAATATATTTTTCTTCAGTTGTTTCTATAGTTCCATCAGCAACCAGCATTAATACTGTTCTTTCTATTGTTGCACAGCTTTGTTCATCGGCTTTATTTTTTGCATTATCCCTTACTGCTGCAAAGTTAGGTATTGCAATAGCGCCTATAATTGCCATTACCGCTAATACTATTATAAGTTCCACAAGAGTAAAGCCTTTTTTCTTTTGAGTATTGTTTAATTTTTGAATCATAAAGATTCCTCCTTCTGAGATTTTAAATATATTAAAATGCACATTTACATAGTATTGTACATTCCAAACATAGGTTGAATTATAGAGATGATCATAAGGCCAAGAATTATACCCATAACAGCTATCATGAGAGGTTCTAAAAGGGTGGTAAAGTTTTGAATTTCCGAGTCAAGCTCTTCATCGTAAAAGTCTGCAGTTTTATTCAAAATATCATCTAAGGCTCCGGACTCCTCTCCTATACTTACCATGGAGGAAAGCATAGGGGGGAAAATATCCGTTTCTCTTAAGGGTTTAGACAGACCTTCTCCTTTAATGAGCTCTTCTTTTACCTTTAAAAGCTTTTCTTCCGCTGCTTTATTTCCCACTACTTCAGATACTATTTGAAGTCCAGAAACCACAGAGATTCCGCTGGCAATCACCGTAGCAAGGGTTCTTGTAAACCTGGAAACTATTATTTTTTCGTTTAACTTTTTTATTATAGGAAGTTTAAGCTTTAAAGAGTCCAGCAAAAATCTTCCCTTATCGGTTTTAACATAATTCTTTATACCAAAGGCAGCTGCCAGAATAAAAATCAAAATAAACCACCAGTACTGTTTTAAACCTCTGCTTAGGCTTAAGACTATTTCAGTGGATAAAGGAAGCTCTACACCGCTGCTTTCAAACATAGAAACGAAGACAGGCATTACAAAGGCTAGAATAAAGCTCACCACTGCTATTGCCACAACCCCTAAAATCACAGGATAAATCATGGCATTTTTAATTTTATTGTTTATCTTATTTTCTTTTTCATAGTGCACTGACATTCTATTCATTATTACATCCATGGTACCGCTGATTTCTCCGGCTTCAATTAAGCTGATTAATAAATCCGGAAAATCTCCCTTTTGGCTTTTCATTGCCTGGGATAGGGTTTCTCCCTTTCTAAGTTCCTCTTCTATTTTGATCAGGGATCCTCTAAGCCTTGGATTTGTATGCTGCTCAGATAATATGTGAATGGAACTAGTTATAGAGGCACCTGCATCCAGCATGGTATAAAACTGCCTGCATAATACCGCTATATCCTTAGTTGTTATCTTTTTTAAGCTTTTTACACTTATGCTGAATCCCTTTTTAACTTCTTCTACCATGAGGGGATAATAGTTGTTACTGCTTATCATTTCTATTACTTCCTCTTTAGAATTGGCGGCATAAGTGCTCTCAAGCCTTTCACCCCTGCTGTTCATAGCTTTGTATCTGTAGCTTTGCATGTTTACCCCCCTCCTCTATTGAAAAGAAAATCTTATATTAATAAGCTCATCTATGGTGGTTTCCCCCTGAATCACCTTTTCTTTGCAGTTTTCAGCCAAGGTTGACATACCATGCTCTATGGATAAATCCTTTAATGCTCCGCTGCTGTTAGTAGACAAAATGAGTTCCTTGTGTTCCCTTGTTATTTCCATGATTTCATATATTCCGGTCCTGCCATAGTAACCTGTATTTCCGCAGTAGGCACACCCTCTGCCTCTATACAAGGTCATGCTTTCATCTATCCCTAATATGCTTTTTTCATACTTACCTGCTTCATATTCTTCTCTGCATTTGGGGCATATCTTTTTCACCAGCCTCTGAGCTATAACACCGCTGACAGCCGTAGATACCAAATAGGGTTCAATACCCATATCCACCAGCCTTAAAATAGAGGATGGAGCATCATTTGTATGAAGAGTGGATAGCACCAAGTGTCCGGTAATAGCTGCCCTTACAGCAATCTGGGCTGTTTCTCCATCTCTTATTTCACCAATCATAACTATATCCGGATCCTGTCTTAATATTGACCTCAGCCCTGTAGAAAAGGTAAGTCCTGATTTTACATTAACATTTACTTGATTAATCCCTTCCAGCAGGTATTCTACAGGATCTTCAATAGTGATTATATTTTTATCTCCTTTATTTATCTCATTTAAAACCGTATATAAAGTGGTAGATTTACCGCTCCCTGTAGGTCCGGTTACCAGCACTATGCCATGAGGGCTTTTAATTATACTATTGAGCTTCAAAAGTTCTTCTTCTGTCATTCCAAGCTGTGCTTTTCCTATATTGTAGTTGTCCCTGCTCAGTATCCTTATAACAACTTTTTCTCCTGTTACCGTTGGAAGTATGGATATTCTTAAATCCACCTCTTTATTACCTATTTTGGTTATAATCCTTCCGTCTTGGGGAAGTCTTTTTTCTGCAATATTAAGATCTGCAAGTATTTTTATTCTTGTTATTAACGCAGGAAGGGTATCTATATTTAAAGTTGAAATACCGTGAAGCTGCCCGTCTATTCTGTATCTGATTCTGATAACCTTTTCATAAGGTTCTATATGTATGTCACTGGCTCTGGACTCCACCGCATCCTTAATAAGATAATCTATCATTTTTACTACTGGAGCATTTTTTATATCGTCAAATTCCTCTTCATTTATTTCTGCTGCTTTTGCTTCCAGATGCTTTTCCTTGGACAGCTCTTCAGCCGCTTTCAATACCTGTTCTCCGGAATAGAATCTTTCTATGTAAAGCTTTATTTCATGCCTGGAGCATATACAGGATTCAATTTCAAAGCCAGAAGCTATAGAAACATCATCCACTGCAAAGATATTTAGAGGATCCCACATAGCTACCATTATTTTATTCTCATTATATCCAAAGGGAAAAAGTTCATGTTTTTCGCAAAGGCTTTCAGGTATAATCTTTAAGACCTTCTTATCTATTTCTACATCATTTAAGCTAACTTTTTTTATGCCGGTTTGCTTTTCTAATACTTCTATAATTTCTTCCTGAGTGACCAAAGCTTCCTCTATAAGAACTTCTCCTAATTTTTTACCTAATATTTTTTGTCTTCGTAAAGCATTCTGCAGTTCAGCCACGGTGATTTTTCCCTCTTCAACCAGCATATCTCCTAATCTTCTTTTTACAACTCCTATCATGGCTTACCCCTTCTGATATAATCTCCATATTATAAGTTAATAAATTCTATTTCATCAATTTAACTCAATATTTTCTAGTTTATTCTATTTAATTATATAAATAAACTTTTAATATTACAACAAAAAAAGATTCATTATATTACCATCTACTCGACATTATTCTTAGATTTTTTTATAAAATTTAAAATAATAAAAAATACCATAATAGAAAGTCTTTTCCCCATAAAATGCATAAAAAAGCAGATAATAAAAGATATGGTCCAAAGGCTATGGGATCTTTCTTATCTCTTATTTTTAAAAGTAGGAGTATAACCGCAATTCCACCGCCTATTACAAAGCTTAAGGCTATCATGAGGAGAGAAAGGGGAAAACCTAAAAACAGACCGGCATAAGCAGCAATTTCTATATCTCCTGTACCCATTCCTTTTGTTACATAAACAATTATAGAAATTATCAGAGCTGCAGATAAAGCTCCAAAAAAATAATTTGTAACATTTTGGCTGTAAATAATTTTTTCTAAAATAATTATTGCTATTCCTGCTGTAAAAGCTGCTATTGTAGTAGATTGGTATATGAGCTGATACTTATAATCAATAGCAGCAATAACCACTGCTAAAGCAGTAAATATCAAATATTTAAAAAGATAAAAACTGAATCCAAATTTTATGTATAAAACTGCAAATATCAATCCTGTAATAATTTCTGCCAATGGGTATTCTACTGATATTTTAGTTTTGCAGTATCGACATCTTCCTCCAAGATAAATATAACTTAATAGAGGAACAAGATCCCAAGGCTTAAGATGAGCACTGCAGCTTGTGCAGTGAGAAGGCGGATAAGCAATAGATTCTTCTAAAGGAATCCGCGATATACATACGTTAAGAAAACTTCCTATAAATAACCCCAAAATAAATATTATTATTACCATATTAATCCCTCCAATTATATATTTACCATTATTTTCTTATTTAAACAACTATTAGCACTTTTAGCTTGTACTTTTATATAATACTTTATAAAAATACAATATGGAATGTTTTTCTTCATAAAAAAAATGGTGAAAGGTAATTTGTCAGGTGCCTGGCACCTGACAAAAAAAATAAAGCCAGATGCCGCGCATCTGACTTTATCATATTAATTCTAGTACATTCCATCCATTCCCATGCCTGCTCCTCCTGGCATTGGTGCTGGATTCTTTTCTGGGATATCAACCACTGCTGCTTCTGTAGTTAAGAAAGTTGAAGCAACAGAAGCTGCATTTTGAAGTGCAGATCTAGTAACCTTTGTTGGGTCTACTATACCTGTTTTTATCATATTTACATATTTATCGTTACGAGCGTCATATCCTATTCCTACTTCGCTCTGCTTAATTTTTTCTATTACTACTGAGCCTTCAACTCCTGCATTTACTGCAATTTGTCTCATTGGCTCTTCTAATGATTTAACTATGATATTAATACCAACTTGAGTATCAGCATCCTCAGAAGTAACTGAAGCTACTTCCTTTATAGCGTTAATATAAGCTGTTCCGCCTCCAGGTACTATACCCTCTTCAACAGCTGCTTTTGTAGCTGCTAAAGCATCTTCTATTCTAAGCTTTCTTTCTTTAAGTTCTGTTTCAGTTGCAGCTCCAACTTTAATTACAGCTACTCCGCCAGCAAGCTTAGCAAGTCTTTCCTGAAGCTTTTCTCTGTCAAACTCAGAAGTTGTTTCTTCAATTTGTGATTTTAACATAGCTACTCTGTTATGGATTTCTGTTTTATCACCTTTTCCATTAACAATTGTAGGGTTTTCCTTTGTAATCTTGATGCTTTCAGCCTGACCTAACATATCTATAGTAGTTTCTTTAAGATCATGGCCTAGCTCTTCTGATATAACTTGACCTCCGGTTAAAATAGCTATATCCTGAAGCATATCCTTTCTTCTGTCTCCAAAGCCTGGTGCTTTTACTGCTACACAGGTGAAGGTTCCTCTCAGCTTATTAACCACTAAGGTAGCTAATGCTTCCCCTTCAATATCTTCAGCTATTAATAAAAGCTTTTTACCGGATTGTACGATCTGCTCTAATACAGGAAGTATTTCCTGAATGTTTGAAATCTTTTTGTCAGTTATAAGTATATAAGCATTGTCCAAAGCAGCTTCCATTTTTTCAGTATCAGTTACCATGTATGGTGATACATATCCTCTGTCAAACTGCATACCTTCAACTACATCTAACTCAGTTCCCATGGATTTTGATTCTTCAACGGTTATAACACCTTCGTTACCAACCTTTTCCATAGCATCAGCTATAAGCTTTCCTATTTCTTCATCTGAAGCAGAAACAGCTGCTACTCTTGCTATGTCTTCTTTTCCTTCTACTTGTCTTGAAATATTTTTTATTGCTTCAACAGCTTTATCAACAGCAAGTTTTATACCAGTTCTAACCTGCATTGGGTATGCTCCTGCAGTTACATTTTTAAGACCTTCTCTTATTATTGCCTGTGCTAATAATGTAGCTGTTGTAGTTCCATCTCCTGCTACATCATTAGTCTTTGTTGCAACTTCCTTAACCAGCTGTGCACCCATATTTTCAAATTGATCTTCTAATTCTATTTCTCTTGCAATGGAAACACCATCATTTGTAATTAAAGGTGATCCGAATTTTTTGTCAAGTACAACATTTCTTCCCTTAGGTCCTAAAGTTACTTTAACAACGTCTGCAAGTTGGTCTACCCCACTCTGCATAGCTCTTCTTGCTTCTTCACTGAATTTAATCAACTTAGCCATTTTATTTCCCTCCTGATTAGATATAAATTATATTACTCTACTACTGCTAATATATCTTCCTGCTTCAGGATAATAAATTCATCATTACCCATTTTAACTTCTGTGCCTGCATATTTTGAAAACAATACCTTGTCTCCAACTTTAACTTCCATTCTGATTTCTTTTCCTTCTGAATAGCCGCCAGGTCCTACAGCTACAACTTCTGCTTCCTGTGGTCTTTCCTTTGCGGAACCGGTAAGCACTATACCGCTTTTTGTCTTTTCTTCTGCTTCTAATCTTTTAATAACGACTCTGTCACCAAGTGGTCTAATATTCATTTAAACCCCTCCTTAATTTATTTAAATATTTATAATAAATCAGTTCTTGTTAGCACTCAATAACATTGAGTGCTAATACAATTATTATGATAATAAAACCTATATTATATTTCAAATCAAACAGTAATTCTAAATACGGATTAAAATGGTATTATAGCTAAATACATCAATTTATTTAATTCTTACTCACTTTTCCTTTAATTTTCACCCAGCTTCTATGTAATCGGTTAAATATAGCAAAAAAATCACCTTTGCTATATAATTACTAATGTAAATATTACCTTTCAATTATGCCCTAATGAGGAGGAGTTTATTAATGAATAATATCAATCCCATGGGTAAAAGGAATAAAATAAATCCAAAGCTCTTTACTTCTATTTTGCTGGGTATTTTATTAAGTCTTTTTACTTTAACCTTTACTATAAAATTTACTTTAAATTTCACTCCCTTATACTCCTGGGAAGTAACTAATTTAAATTTAGACAAGAATCTTTCTATGGATAAAAACACTTTAGTAAAAAACTATAAGGCTGTTACCAGCTATATTGAAAATCCGAGGATTAATAAGCTGATTATACCTGATTTTAAAATGTCTAAGGAAGGAGAGATACATTTTAAGGAGGTTAAAGAAATCTTTAATCTCGTAGATATGTTATTTTATACAAGCCTCCTGCTGTTTTTTTTAATTTATATATATGCTAAGAAAAAGAATAAATTAAGCTCAGGCTTTTTAAATATAGCTTCCTGGCTTTTAATCCTTCTTCCTGCAGGACTTTTTATACCATTTATAATTAATTTTAATAAATCCTTTGTTATCTTTCATAAACTTTTCTTTAGTAATGATTACTGGATTTTTGACCCGGATCTGGATCCTATAATAAATGCACTTCCGGAAGAGTACTTTTTCCATAGTGCCTCTTTAATACTTATTCTTCTTGTTGTATTTTTTATTACCTTTAAAACATCTTATATAATGTTTAACAAAAAGAACAGATAAGAGGGGAGTGCTCCCCTCTTAAATCATCTCTATATAGAATTTTATATGTAAAGATGCATCATGCGGGAATTTTATATTTCATCTTTATTCATTGCTATTTTCAGATAAAGCATGGTTAATCTTTTTTCCGTATATTATCCCTATAAGGAATAAAACGCTCATGATTACAGCAATTATAATAAGCAGAGTTATGTTATCCTTGGAAAATTTTTCACCGAAATATACCGATACAAATAATGCTGGAATCCTTCCTGCCACAGAATATAAAGTAAAATCCTTAAAGGTTATTTCCGATATACCTGAAATGTATGCCAATATATCCTTTGGCACTCCCGGAATTAAATAAAGGAGAAAAACTATAGCATTAACATTTTTCTTTTGATTTTTTTTGCTTCCTATCTTATCAAGCTTTTCTAAAATCCAGATGTTATTGCGGGATAATATCCTATGAACAAAAGGTTTTCCAAATTTATGAGCAATCCAATATGCTATAGAGCTGCCTATTATTATACCTATAAGGGAAAGTATCCCTCCCATAAAGTAACCATAAATATATCCTCCTGCTATTTGAAAAATTTCTCCCGGGATGAAGAAAAAAACTATTTGAATCACCTGAAGTAATATATAAACTAAAAATCCATAATGTCCGTAATTTAAAATAAAAGACTTTATCTGCGATGGATTTTTAAATATTCCGTATCTTCTGTACAGATGCAGATATATTAGAGAAATTAATATTGC
Source organism: Clostridium polynesiense (assembly GCF_000820705.1). GTDB lineage: Bacteria > Bacillota > Clostridia > Clostridiales > Clostridiaceae > Clostridium_AA > Clostridium_AA polynesiense. The sequence goes on from NZ_CCXI01000091.1 coordinate 17,571, forward strand.
TGCTGATATCCCTAATACCAGTTGAATCTTTTTTTTCCTCGTCCATTTTTCCATAATTAATTCTCCTAGATATAAAGTGATTATTCATTATTATAACACTTTGCAGACAAATAAAAACATGCAGTACTGAACTGCATGTGAATATTAATTAAAATTTTTCTTAATATTTTCCTTATAGGAAAAGTAAGCTCATTATCTATCTAAGTTTATTTCGTGGAAATCTGCAAGTTTTTCATTAGCTAAAACAGATTTTCTGGTGGCTGCAGCATTATTTTTAGCAAAAACAGCTTTTGATTTATATGCAGGTGCAATTACAGCAGCGCCGTTTATGCAGCCTCCTTCGCACATCATACCTTCTATGAAATTTCCATCTAGCTTTCCAACCTTAGCCATAGTCATTGCTTTTTTAATTTCTGCAGCACCACTGGCTTTAACAGGCTTAAATTCTACCTGAATATTTTTTTCTTTAACATAGTTGCCTATAGCTGCGGTTAATCCTCCGCCTGCACCAAAGCCTCTGCCAAATACAGAAGCATCATTAACCTCTATATTTTCGCATTCAGCAGGGTCTACATTAAACGCATCCATTAAAGCTATAATCTCTTCAAAAGTGAGAACATAATCTACAGCATCCTTTAAGTTTTCCTTCACCGCTTCATTCTTTTTAGCAGTACATGGTCCTACAAAAACCACTTTAGCTTCAGGATCTAAGGATTTAATATATCTTCCTGTAGCTATCATAGGTGAAACCGCTCCTGATATTCTTTCCACCTGATCAGGATATTTTTTCTCAATATAGCTTAAAAATCCGGGACAACAGGAGTTAGTCATATACTTATCTCCCTTTTCCATCCTCTCAACAAATTCTTCTGCTTCATGAGCGGTAACAGCATCTGCACCACAGGCAGCTTCAAACATATCTGTAAATCCAATCTTCTTAAAGGCATCCTTTATCTGTCCATAGGTTATTTTCATTCCGAACTGTCCAGCAATAGCCGGTGCTACCACAGCGTACATCTTTTTATGTCTGGCGAGTCTTTTAGCCACCGGAACTATTAAGCTCTTATCAGAAATAGCTCCAAAAGGACATGCAGACATGCAGGCTCCGCAGTTTACGCACTGTTCTTCATTAATCTGAGCCCTTCTATCCTCATCATTTACTGTAAGGGCTCCTGTAGGACAGGATACTTTACAAGGCCTCATGATTTCTGATATAGCATTATATGGACAAACTTTTTTACACATTCCGCATTCTTTGCAGAGCTCCTGATTAATATAAGCTCTCCCATTAACTCGTGTAATAGCTTTTGCAGGACATACTTCCATGCATTTATGAGCAAGACATCCTCTGCAGGCTTCTGTAACGCTGTATTTATCAATAGGACATCTATCACAGGCCGCTTCTATAACATAAACTATTTGTTCATCCGGTCTTATATCTATATACTGCTCATTTAGCTTGTCTCCATCTGGAAGAAAACTAGCAGCAAGTTTTACCCTTTCCTGAACTATAGCTCTTTCCTTATACACACAGCATCTATACTGGGCTTTATCTCCCGGAATAATTTCATAGGGGATTTTTTCCAGTTCCTCTCTGGTAATCCTGTCTTCTTTTGCAAGTACAGCTACGTGTTTTAATACTTCATGCTTTAATTTTTTTAATTGGGTTTCGAATTGAATCATACATTAAACACTCTCCCATTTAATATAATATACCCACAATGTTAACTACGGATTAATTATAACACATTATGTTAATTCAATAACAAAATCTAAATAATTGAAATTTTCAGTTTATAAAGCTTTACATTATCATTTATAAAGGCTTTAACTTAATTTACCAGACACAGTATTAAAATTTTTCTATGAAAATTAGTAAAAATATATAACATTTTCTTTTTTAAAAATATAATTCTAATTAAATTTTAGTCAATGATACAAAAAAACCCTCTTAAAATTCCAGAGGGTTTGAAGTTTCACTTAAATTGTTTACCAAAGGTTCATCATCTATATTAATATTATTTTCTCTTGCATAATAAAATAAATACTGCTGTGCAAATCCTGACAGTTCACCAAATTTGTTTCTGCCGAATATTCTTATTTTAGGCAGTGATACGTCCGGGGCCAGATAAAAAAACTGCATTGCTCGTTTTACCCATACATCCACAGGAAAAGATGAATATTTTTTCATAGAGAAAAGAGCTATACAATCTGCAACCTTAGGTCCTATACCAGAAAAATTCTGAAGGGCTGTATGACACTCTTCGTCATTTAATTCCTTTATCCTGTTTAAATCATATTTAAGCACTTCTTCTAAGGCTTCAGGGTCCATTATAAAATGGGATTTTTCCTGCTCCATATCTTTTATTATATCTTCTGCATTACTGATCTTTTCTACGGTATCTTTAAGGTACTTACTTCTGAAAGATGCTCCGCAGGCTTCATAATCCGTAACCTCTAATCCTCGCAGCTCTTCTATTTCAGGGAAGGCATAATAAGTTTCTCCTTTGTATTCTATAGGCTTTCCATAAGTCCTGCTTAAATTTTTTATAGTTCTCATTATTATAGGAATACTGTTTCTTGCTGAAATTATGAAGGACAAGGTTATTTCAAAGGGATCCTGCTGAAGTATTCTAATTCCATGTCCATAGGCCACAGCTTCTTTCAAAAGCGGATCCTTGCTAAGTTCTTCCTTAATACTGCTGTAGTCTCTGTTTAAATCAAAATAGTTTATCCAAAGAGAATTAAAATCCTCCATATTGGTATTATATATTATAATATCTTCATCTTTCTTTTCCAGCTCAATAACCCTTCCATAAACAGTGCCTATGTAATTTCCGTTTTTCTGCTTTTCCCATCTGAAGCACTGTCCGCAATCAAAGGTATGGTTTAATTCAAAATTTTTTACTTCTTTGAGTATTACTCCTCCTTCAAAGCTTTCTGCCGCTTTAAAATCCATTATATCACCTATCTTCTTTATTAATTTTTGTATTCTTACTTAAGATTTTTAATCTTAAAGAGTGTTTTTATTCATTTTGTTTAAATCCTAAGGGTTATTCTTAAGATTGCTGTATTAACTTTAAGTATATCACTTATAAAAAATTATGACTTCTTAAGATTTCCGAATTTATTAATAAATATATTCTATTAATATTGATTATAATGAAATAAATCATACTAAGCAACATATAAAAACATATAAAATATAGCTTGTCAGTTTTGTCAGGTGCCAGGCACCTGACAAAACTGACAAGCACCTGACAAAAAAGCCAGGTGCTTTACACCTGGCATGACTTCTAGTTGATTATTCTATTTAGATAGAAATTCATCTATGGCTTTAGCTGCTTTTTTACCGGCACCCATAGCTAAAATAACAGTAGCTGCACCAGTTACGGCATCTCCACCGGCATATACGCTTTCTCTGGAGGTTAAGCCTGTTTCCTCTTCAGCAACTATGCACCTTCTCTTATCTACATCAAGACCTTTTGTAGTGGATGCTATAAGAGGATTTGGTGATGTTCCTAGGGACATAATAACAGTATCTACGTCCATTATAAACTCTGAACCTGGTATTTCTACTGGTCTTCTTCTTCCGGATGCATCAGGTTCTCCAAGCTCCATCTTTATACATTTCATTCCACTTACCCATCCTTTTTCGTCCTGAAGGATTTCTATAGGATTAGTCAGGGTATCAAAGATAACCCCTTCTTCTTTAGCATGATGAACTTCTTCCAATCTTGCTGGCAGTTCTTCTTCACTTCTTCTATATACTATATGAGACTCAGCTCCTAATCTTAAAGCTGTTCTTGCAGCATCCATAGCAACGTTTCCTCCGCCTACTATAGCTACTTTTTGTCCAAGTTTTATAGGTGTGGAATATCCCTCTTTAAATGCTTTCATCAGGTTATTTCTGGTTAAGAATTCATTAGCAGAGAATACTCCGTTTGAGTTTTCTCCTGGGATTCCCATGAATTTTGGAAGTCCTGCTCCTGAACCTATGAACACAGCCTTAAAGCCTTCCTCTTCGAAAAGCTGATCTATAGTTACTGTTCTTCCTATAATTACGTTAGTTTCGATCTTAACACCTAATTTTTTAACATTTTCAACTTCATGCCTAACCACTGTATCCTTTGGAAGTCTGAATTCCGGAATACCGTAAACTAAAACTCCGCCTGGTTCATGAAGAGCTTCAAATATGGTAACATCGTAGCCCTTCTTAGCTAAATCTCCAGCACAGGTTAAACCTGCAGGACCGCTTCCTATAACTGCTACTTTAACACCTTTACTTTGCTCAACTTCAGATAAATCTATATTATTTTCTCTAGACCAGTCTGCAACAAATCTTTCAAGTTTACCAATAGCTATTGGCTCACCTTTTATTCCAAGAATACATTTTCCTTCACACTGAACCTCTTGAGGGCACACTCTTCCGCAAACTGCTGGAAGTGCACTGGACTTAGCGATAGTTTTTGCAGCAGCTTCAAATTCACCGTTTTTAACATGCTGAATAAATTCTGGTATTCCTATGGTAACAGGACATTGTGTTACGCACATAGGCTTTTTACAGTTTAAGCATCTTGAAGCCTCTGCCATAGCTTCTTCAGCAGTATATCCTAAACAAACCTCTTCAAAATTCCCTGCTCTTACCTTTGGATCCTGTTCACTTATAGGAACTCTCTTCATTCTATCCATTATTTGTCACCTCCGCATCCACATCCGCCATGATGGTGGGTGTCTCCTTCTTCCTTCTTCAGTATCGCTCTGCCTTCCTCTGACTTGTACATTGCCTGTCTTCTCATTGCTTCATCAAAATTAACAAGATGTCCGTCAAATTCCGGTCCGTCAACACAGGCAAATTTTACTTCTCCTCCTACAGAAACCCTGCAGGCACCACACATACCGGTACCATCTACCATTATTGGATTTAAGCTTACTACAGTAGGTATATTTAATTCCTTTGTAAGCATACATACAAACTTCATCATTATCATAGGACCTATAGCCACAACGCGGTCATAATGTTTTCCCTGATTTAGAACTAAATCTTTTAAACACTCTGTTACTAAACCTTTAAAACCGGAGGAACCATCATCTGTAGCTACATAAACATTTCCAGCAACAGATTCCATTTCCTCCTGAAGTATTAATAAATCCTTTGTTTTAGCTCCAACTATTACATCTGCACTGATTCCTCTCTCATGAAGCCACTTTACCTGAGGATATACCGGAGCAGTACCTACTCCTCCTGCAATAAACATAATTCTCTTGTTTTTTAATTCTTCTATATCTTCCTCTACCATATCTGAAGGCCTTCCTAAAGGTCCTACAAAATCTGCAAAGTATTCTCCTACCTCATAGTTAGCCATTACTTTTGTGGATTCCCCTAAGGTTTGGAACACTATTGTTACGCTTCCTCTTTCCTTATCATAATCACATATGGTTAAAGGTATTCTTTCTCCTTTTTCATCCATTTTAACAATAATAAACTGACCAGGTTCGCAAGATTTAGCTACTCTAGGAGCCTCAATATCCATTAAATAGATATTATTTGCTAATACTCGCTTACTTAGTATTTTATACATTTTCATTCCCCCATATATGTATATTTTATGTATATAAAGCCCATATATATTGTAGCATATTTCACAATAATTTTATGCATTTAAATATTAAAATTTTTAATAGGTATAATGTTAAACCGAACAAATTTTGTCAGAATTTTTGTTAAATTAATATCACAATTACTATTATGAGATAAATTGTACTTTTAAATCTGAAAAAAATAGAGCCTGAGTAAATCAAGTTCTATCTTAAACCTTAATATTATTCATAACCTTAAAGAAATAAATTGAATTTATTATTTGTATACAGCAGGGTTTTTATACACCTGCTGTACACAATACATAGTCCCAATTCAAACGGGATTTTCATTTGAACTAAAACTCCACCTTATCTCCATAATATACACAGGTGAATAAATTCTTCATTTCCTCTACGCTTATTTTTCTTGGGTTAGAACCGGTACATGCGTCTGCCACAGCATTTTCAGAAATCTTATCTAAATTAGCTTTGAAATCTTCCTCTGTTATTCCATATTCCTTCAAACTGCATGGAATATTCATCTTCTTATTCATCTCTCTTATCATAGAGGTTAGGGAATCTGTAAGTTCATCTTCTGTATTTCCTGATAATCCAAGCCTTCTTGCTATTTCAGCATATCTGCTTATACATTCCTTTTTATTAAAATCTATAACATAAGGAAGGTATATTGCATTAGCGCATCCATGTGGTATGTGGAATATAGCACCTGTTTTGTGAGCCATGCTGTGAGTTATACCAAGAAGCGCATTAGTGAAAGCCATTCCTGCCAAACACTGAGCAATATGCATCTGCTCTCTTGCATTTTTATCTCCATTATAAGAATCAAATAAATGATCTTTTATCATTTCAATAGACTGCATAGCTAATGGATCTGAAAAAGCAGATCTAAGGCCCGCCACATAAGCTTCTATAGCATGGGTTAAAGCATCCATTCCTGTATATGCAGTAAGCTTTGCAGGCATTGTTTCAGCCAAGTCTGAATCTACTATTGCAACATCCGGAGTGAGGTTGTAATCTGCTAAAGGATATTTAATTCCTAAATTATAATCAGTTATTACTGAAAAAGCTGTTACTTCCGTTGCTGTTCCGCTGGTAGATGGGATAGCTGCAAATTTAGCTTTGTTTCTTAACTCAGGAACTGTAAAAGGATCCTTTACATCATCAAAGGTAACTTCAGGATGCTCATAGAATATCCACATTGCCTTTGCTGCATCTATTGGTGAACCTCCTCCTATAGAAACTATCCAATCAGGCTGAAACTCTCTCATAAACTCTGCACCTTTCATAACAGTTTCAACAGATGGATCAGGCTCAACACCTTCTATAAGTTTAACCTCCATTCCGGCTTCTTTAAGGTATTGTACAGTCTTATCTAAAAAGCCGAATTTCTGCATAGAGCTACCCCCTGTAACTATTACAGCTCTATTACCTTTAAGGCTTTTTAATACCTCCATACTTCCTTTACCGAAATAAATATCTCTTGGAAGAGTAAATCTGTTCATAAGTATACCTCCTAAATCATTATGCTTTTATCTTATATATAGATTAAAAAGCAAATAATATGCCAAAATAGATATTTTTTTAACAATGTTTCGAAATTATATAGATATATATTATACAAACCAGTATCAATCCCATTTGTAAGAATTTAAACTTTCACTTAAAAAGCATTTTTTATTGCTATTTTTCCTTTAAAAAACAAAAGTGTTCTAAATCAGAACACTTTTGTTTTATATTTTATGTTCCAAATCAGAACACTGTCTCATATCAGAACAAGTTAAATAATTAACTTAAAATTTTTACACAGCAAAAAATAAAATTATCACCATAATTCCCATAATTAAAAGCATATTTTTTTTCTTATAATCAAGCCAAGTGCTGCTTTTTTTCAAAGCATATAAATCGGCAAAATAATTTATCATTATTATAGAAAACATAATAAGGGCATATTTTACATTATTAAAAAAGTTGTACTCCCTAAAGCTCATATATATAAACAAACCTGCCATAATAATATCCGCTATAGGATCTGATTTAATAAATTTCTTAAAAACAGCATCCTTTTTAATATATTCGTTATATCTGTCTATATTGGTTATCTTCTGGAAGCTATCAAATTTATCCTTTCCCTTAACCTGTATGAAGGCCTTCACCAGGTAAAAGGCAGCCAGCAGCATAAAAGCAAACCTTATATCATATAAAGTTATAAAAGCTAGAGTAAATCCTACAAAAAGTGAAGTAGCAACTCCCCTAAACGACATATATCTTTCCTCCAAATCAATAAGTTATATTATATTTTTTTATCTTATTGTATAGTGTATTTCTTCCAATGCATAAAGCAGCAGATACTCTTGATATATTGCCTTCATATTTTAACAAAGCTCTTTCTATTATGATTTTTTCCGCTTTCCATAAAGGCAGTATTTCGTCATCCTTCATCATTTTAATATTATCTGCACCTTCTTCAGAAGGAACATCCTCCTGATGATTTTCAAAGGAAAAGCCTGAGTTTTTAGTATTATCAAAATTCAAAGCTTTTTCTATATAATTTTCAAGCTCTCTGACATTTCCTGGCCAGTTATGCAGCAGCATTTCCCTATAGGTTTCTTCAGGTATCTCAGTTATTTCCTTGTTTAATTTTTTAGATTTAAGCTTCAAAAAATGATCTGACAATATTTTTATATCTTCTTTTCGATTCCTTAGAGGAGGTATATTTATAGGAAGAACACTGAGCCTGTAATAAAGATCTTGTCTAAAGGTACCTCTTTCTACTTCTTTTCTCAAATCCTTATTGGTAGCTGCGATAATCCTTACATCAATAGGAATATACTTATTTCCGCCTACTCTGGTAACCATACCTTCCTGTAGAACCCTGAGAAGATTAACCTGCATATCTAAAGGCATTTCACCTATTTCATCTAAAAATAAGGTTCCTCCGTGGGCAAGTTCAAATTTGCCTGGATGTCCACCTTTTTTTGCTCCTGTAAAAGCGCCTTCTTCATATCCAAAAAGCTCGCTTTCTATCAGGCTTTTAGAAATGGCTCCGCAGTTTATTGCCACAAATCCCTGATTTCTTCTTTGACTGTAATTGTGTATAGCCTGAGCTAAAATTTCTTTTCCCGTTCCGCTTTCTCCTTCTATGAGCACTGTAGAAGGACTATCTGCGATATTCTTAGCATATTCCTTTATTCTCCTAATTTCAATACTTTCTCCAATAAAATCTTCAAAAGTATACCTTGCACTCATTCCTGAGTACTTGTTAACAAGCTTTATCACCTTTTGAATATCCTTTAAAATAATCACCGCACCTACAATATTCCCTTCCTCAGAGAAAATAGGATAAGCATTTAAATTAAATCTGCTTCTTATTCCGCTTACAACAAAATATATCTCTTCATTTTCTATGAAAACTCCTTCCTCAAGCCTTTTGAGGATATTCTTCCAAATCTTTATAACCTTTTCTACAGAGGTATATATAATTTCTTCTTTAGAGATACATATCATCCTGCATGCCTCATGGTTTATGCAGTTTACTATCCCCTCTTTGTCTATTGCCATTATTCCAGCAGAAATAGAATCCATTATGGTATTCATATAATTATATGCTTCATTCAGCTTTTTCTGGGTAATGTCAATCCTTATCTGATTTTCAATAAATTTCACCGCTGCCACTACCATACCTAAGGTGTGAGGATGTACCAAATCACTGTCTCCAGTTAAATTAAGGGTTCCTATTATATTACCTGCTTCATCATGAATTGGAGCCGCAGAGCAGGTCCACCTGTGATAAGCTGTTATAAAATGCTCTTTAGCTGATATTTGTATGGGTGAGTCCTCCTTAATTGCTGTTCCCATAGCATTGGTACCTATGCTGCTTTCATCCATATATGCCCCCACTACCATATTTAAATCCTCAGCAGCTTTTAATATGTCCCTATCACCAAGTATACTTAATATGCAACCTTCCTTATCCGTTAATAGAAGTATAAACCCTGAATTCTGTAAAAGGCTATATAAAAGCTTCATAAAAGGTTCAGCTATTATAAAAAGCCTTTCGCTATTTTTTAAGGTGCTGAGCACCTCACTTCCCATAATGATACGTTTAGGAATCTTTCTTTCCCTTTCTATACCGTATATTCTGCTTCTCTCATGAGAGCTTTTTATTATTTCTTCATGACTTTTATTTTT
>NZ_CCXI01000092.1 GCF_000820705.1 Clostridium polynesiense
GTTATTGGTAATTTCTATCTTGAATAATCGTAAAAGCCTTTTTTGGTCTTTCTTCCTAACCAGCCTGCTCTTACATATTTTCTAAGAAGACTGTGAGCTCTGTATTTGTTGTCTCCTGTTTCTTTAAATAAAACATCCATTATAGCAAGACACACATCCAATCCCACAAGGTCTCCTAAAGCTAATGGTCCCATAGGATGGTTTGCTCCCAGCATCATAGCTTTATCTATATCCTCAGCGCTTGCTATACCTTCTGCAAAAATTCCTACAGCTTCATTTATCATAGGTATTAATATCCTGTTCACAACAAACCCAGGAGCTTCAGCAACTTCAACAGGATCTTTTCCAATAGCCAGGGATAATTCCTTAACCTTATCAAAGGTTTCCTGTGATGTAGCCATTCCTCTTATAACCTCAACAAGCTTCATTACAGGAGCAGGATTAAAGAAATGCATTCCTATAACCTTATCCGCTCTGTTAGTAGCTGAAGCAACTTCTGTTATAGATAATGATGAAGTATTTGATGCCAAAATCGCTTCAGGCTTGCAGATGTTATCCAGTTCCGCAAATATCTTCTTTTTGATTTCCATGTTTTCCACCGCTGCTTCTACTACAAGATCGCAGTCCTCAGCTAAATTCATATCAGTAGTACCGCTGATTCTTGATAGAATTTCCTCTTTAGCCTCTGGTGTTATCTTTCCTTTTTCAGCTAACCTGCTTAAGTTTTTATTTATAACAGCAAGTCCTTTATCAACAAATTCATCCTTTATATCCCTTAAAACCACTTCATATCCTTTTTGTGCAAAAGCTTGAGCGATTCCTGAGCCCATGGTTCCTGCTCCAAGAATAAATATCTTTTCCATATAATAAACCTCCATTATTAAGAAAATATTATATTCAATAAATTACCATTTCATTATAACTCTTATGCTTCCTCTTTCATAGCCTTAACTTGAGTTATAATTTCAGGTATTACTTTGTTTAAGTCTCCTACTATAGCTAAGTCAGCAACCTTCATTATAGGAGCTGTCTCATCTTTATTTATTGCTATAATATAGTCTGAATCCTGCATTCCTGCTAAATGCTGAATTGCTCCGGATATACCGCAGGCTATATATATAGTAGGTCTAACTGTCTTTCCTGTTTGCCCAACTTGATAATCTCTTTCCAGCCATCCATTTTCCACCGCAGCTCTTGAAGCAGCTACAGTTCCTCCCATAACTTCAGCTAAATCCTGAAGGAGCTTAAAGCTTTCCTTTTCTCCTACTCCTCTTCCTCCTGAAACGATTATGTTAGCTTCTCCTATGTCTGCTATATCCTTTTTCTGCTTCACAATCTTTAAGATTTCAGTGCGTACATCACTTTCATTTAAAGATACTTCTACCTTTTCTATAGAAGCGGAATTTTTATTATTTTTATCAAGCTTTTCAAATACTCCAGGTCTCACTGTAGCCATTTGAGGTCTATGTTCCGAGCAGGCTATGGTTGCCATTAAGTTTCCTCCAAAGGCTGGTCTTGTTGCCAGAAGGTATCTGCCTTCTTCATCTATATCTAATGAAGTACAATCTGCAGTTAATCCCGTAGAAAGTCTTGCAGCAACTCTAGGCCCTAAATCCCTGCCTATAAATGTCGCTCCTATAAATAATATTTCAGGCTTTCTTTCATTAACTAAATCACATATTACCTTAGTATATCCATCTGTAGTATAGTGAGAAAGCAGCGGATTTTCCGCAATAAGCACCTGGTCAGCACCGTAGGCTGCCAATGTTTCTGATAAAGCTTCTATTTTATCACCTAATAACAGTGCAGTAAGCTTAACACCAAGCTTATCAGCTATTTTTCTTCCTTCTCCCAAAAGCTCCAGAGAAACCTTTTGAAGCTCTCCTTCTCTTTGCTCAGCAAAAACCCAAACGCCTTTGTAATCAGCTATATTCATTTACTTTACCTCCTAACTTAGATGTAGTGTTTTTCCTTCATTTTTTTAAGCAGATAGCTTACTGCTTCCTGAACAGGCATATTAATAACCTCTCCCTGTCCTTTAGCTTCCTTTGTCATAGACTTTTTAACCTTTGTAGGCGAACCTGAAAGGCCTAATTCTGATTTATCTACATCTATGTCATCTGCAGTCATAATTTTTATCTCTTTATCAGCAGAATCGAAGATATACTGTGCATGCATATATCTTGGAGCATTTAATTCTTTTATAGCTGTAAGCAGCACTGGAGATTTAACCTTGATTATTTCATATCCATCCTCTAATGCTCTGTTAATATGAAGTTCGTCCCCTTCAACCTTAACTTCCTGAACATAGGTTACCTGAGGAATTTGTAGGTGCTCAGCAATTTCAGGTCCTACTTGAGCAGTGTCGCCGTCAATAGCCTGTCTACCTGCAAAGATAATATCAAAATCACCTAATTTATTTATAACCCCAGCCAGTGCTTTAGAGGTTGCCAAGGTGTCAGCTCCTGCAAAGGCTCTGTCAGTAACTAAAACAGCATCATCAGCTCCCATAGCTAAAGCTTCTCTTAAAGCATCCTTAGCCTGGAGCGGTCCCATACTTATTACAGTTATTGAAGCTCCATACTTATCCTTAAGCACTAAAGCCTCTTCCAAAGCATTCTTATCTTCAGGATTAATTATGGATGGAACTCCTTCTCTTATTAAAGTTCCTGTTTTTGGATCTATCCTAACAGCAGTAGTATCCGGTACCTGTTTTATACAAACTATAATCTTCATTAAACTGCCTCCTTATCTCAAAACACTACCAGCGATAACCATTTTTTGAACCTGTGAAGTTCCTTCATAGATTTCAGTTATCTTAGCATCTCTCATCATTCTTTCTACTGGATATTCCTTGGTATAACCGTATCCTCCAAAGAGCTGAACAGCTTTTGTAGTTACTTCCATAGCAACCTCTGCAGCATAAAGCTTTGCTCTGGCTGCATCTACAGAGTAGGGCATTTTATTTTCTTTAAGCCATGCTGCTTTATATACCAAATATCTTGCTGACTCAATTTTAACGTCCATATCAGCAACCATCCACTGAAGTCCTTGGAATGCAGAAAGAGGCTTTCCAAACTGTTTTCTTTCCTTCATATAATGAACAGCTTCTTCAAGAGCTCCTTCAGCTATGCCCAAAGCTTGAGCAGCTATACCAATCCTTCCGCCATCCAGGGTTTTCATTGCTATTCCGAAGCCTTTTCCTTCCTGTCCAATAAGATTTTCCTTAGGTACAATGCAATTTTCCATTATAAGCTCTGTGGTAGATGAAGCTCTGATACCAAGCTTATTTTCAACCTTACCTATGGAGAATCCAGGAAAATTCTTTTCTACGATGAAGGCGCTTATGCCTTTAGTTCCTTTGCTTCTGTCTGTCATTGCAAATATTATAAATACGTCTGCAACTCCTCCGTTAGTTATAAATATCTTAGAGCCATTTAACACATAGTTATCTCCATCAAGATAAGCAACGGTCTGCTGACCAGCAGCATCAGTTCCGGCATTAGGCTCAGTAAGACCAAAAGCCCCAATCTTTTCTCCCTTGGCAAGAGGAACGAGGTATTTCTGTTTCTGAGCTTCTGTTCCAAAGCTTTCAATTAAGGATGCACATAGCGAAACGTGAGCTGATAATATAACACCAGTAGTACCGCAGGCTTTTGAAAGCTCCTCCACCGCTAGTATATAAGATAGAGTATCGCCACCTGCTCCACCGTACTCCTTTGAAAATGGAAGTCCCATAAGACCGTACTTGGCCATTTTTTTCACTGTTTCCATTGGGAATCTTTCAGTTTCGTCTATTTCAGCTGCTATAGGCTTAACTTCATTAATGGTAAACTCTCTTACCATCTGTTTTACAAGTTCTTGTTCTTTAGATAAAGCAAAATTCATTTATTTTACCTCCTTGATATGCTATTTATTTTGGAAGTTTTTTTCTGATTTCTTTTCTACAAAGGCTGTCATACCTTCTTTTTGATCTTCTGTTGAGAAACACTCTCCAAAAGCTTCAGCTTCATAGCTTAATGCAGTATCAATGTCCACCTGCATTCCTCTATTTATCGCTGCTTTGCTTAGCTTTACAGCTATAGGTGCTTGTTTAGCTATAGCACTAGCCATAGCTTTTGCTTCATTCATTAATTCTTCAACAGTTGTTACCTTATTTACTAAACCGATTCTATAGGCCTCATCCGCTTTAATTACAGAGCCTGTATAAATCAGTTCCTTAGCTCTTCCCATTCCAACTATTCTGGCAAGTCTCTGAGTTCCTCCAAAGCCCGGTGTGATTCCCAGACCTGTTTCAGGTTGTCCAAATTTAGCTTTTTCTGAAGCTATCCTTATATCACATGCCATGGCAAGTTCGCAGCCACCGCCAAGTGCAAAACCAGGTATAGCTGCAATTACTGGTTTTTCTAGTAGTTCTAATCTTCTGAAAACTCTATTTCCAAGAATAGAGAATTTTCTTCCCTGCAGGGCATTTAAATCCTTCATTTCAGTTATATCTGCTCCTGCAACAAAAGCTTTTCCACCAGCTCCGGTCAATATAACTGCATAAATACTGTCATCCTCTTCTAAATCTGCAATTACCCATTCAAGTTCCTTTAATGTATCGCTGTTTAAAGCATTTAAAGCCTTAGGTCTGTTAATTGTCACCACAGCGATGTTTTCTTCTTTTTCAAGAAGAACATTTTTTAATTCCATAGTTGTATCCTCCTTAATTTATAGCTTTAAGAAAAATATTGTTTAAATCATAGGCTCCAGGATAATTTCGCTTTTTCTCCTTAAACCCTATTATTTATTTATGGTTATTAAAGTTAAATAATGTTAATTTGTTCAAAAACAAAAAAAATAATTGAAGCGTTAACTTCAATTATTATTATATAACTTTGTTAAATTTTTTGCAATCATTTATTCAAATTAATATTGAATAATTTAATTTCCTTCATTTAATAGGTAAACAAGTGTCAACAGACTTTCACTTAAATGTACATTTTCAGTTATAACGCCTTCAGGAACAGCCAAATCTATTGGGGCAAAGTTCCAGATTCCTTTAACTCCTCCCTCTACAAGCATATCGCATACCTTCTGAGCATTAGTTTGAGGCACACAGATTATTCCTATGTCAATACTGTTATGCTTAAGAAACTCTGGCATTTCGTCTATATCAGCAATATCCACATCCCTTATTCTAATTCCTACAAGCTTTGGATTTGCATCGAATATACCTTTTAAATTAAATCCTAATTTATTAAATCTGGTATAGTTAGCAATGGCCTGACCTAGGTTTCCTGCACCTATTATCACTGTGTTATAGTCCTTTTGAAGACCAAGTATACCGCTGATCTGATTGTAAAGCTCCTTTACGTTATAACCGTATCCCTGCTGTCCAAAATCTCCAAAGCAGTTAAGATCCTGTCTGATTTGAGAGGCGGTAAAACCAATCTTTTCGCTTAATTCCTTAGATGAAATTCTATCCACGTCATTTTTTAATAGTTCCATTAAATATCTGTAATACTTAGGCAGTCTTTTAATAACTGCCATAGAAATATTTTTCTTTCTATCCATATATAGCACACCTCTTCTGTATAATTCTTAATTTTAAATTTTCCACTGAAATTAATATATAATTTATATAATATCATAGTATATATTATATAATCTATATTTTATTATTAATTATACTTAATTGATAAATAATAAGCAATTAATTTTATTTCATCTCCCAAAACTTTGTTAATTATATAACTATATAATATGGCTTATATGTATTTTTTATGTATAAATTCTATATTTTTACCAATCCACTTTTTCATTACTCTATCTGTTAATTATACCTAATAATATTTCACCGATTTCTAAATGCTCAGCTAATATCCTGCTGCCTATAAAAATCAGTATTATGCCTCCAAGCACAGCAGCTTTATTCTTAAATAAGCTTCCAAGCTTTTCACCGGCTATTACTGCCAAAAAGCTGAGTATAAAAGTTACTCCACCTATGAAAAAAACCGGTGTTAATATGTTTATATTAACTAAAGCAAGGCTCAGCCCTACAGCCAAAGCATCTATACTGGTAGCTACTGCGAGGGTTAAGTAAAGTTTTGTGCTAAAGCTCATTACGCAGGAATCTTCCTCTTTTTCTTTATAAGCATCAATAATCATCTTGCCTCCAATCAGTGAAAGCAGTGTAAAAGCCACCCAATGGTCAATAGAAGTAATGTACTTAGCAAAATTTTTCCCCATTATCCATCCTATTAGAGGCATTATCCCCTGAAATAACCCAAAATATAACCCAGCTTTTATTCCAATGGTTACTTTATTCTCTCTGCAGCTCCTCACTCCTAAACTTAGAGAAACTATCATAGCATCCATGGCCAAACCAAAGGCCATTAAAAATATTGATAATGTACTCATTTTTGACCCCCAAGTTAAATTATTTTATCTTTAATTTTTCAACAAAAAAGAGACTTATGTATAACGCAACCCTTCGTTATACATAAGTCTCACTTTTTAATACAAAGCCAGATGTAAACATCAGTATGTTGACTCTGTAACAAGGCAATTACAAGCCTTGCAAGCTACTCCCTTATGCCTGAAAGTAAATCTCAACTTCTTCATTATAGAGAAGTTATAATAAGCTGTCAATATTCTCTTAAATAGTTTATAAAGAACCATATTTTTTGGTTAGAGTAAAAATAAACAGGGACATAATAAGCACCCCAAGCACTGATTCAATTCCTGAAAGCATCCTCACAATCCATCCTAAAGGTACTATTTCCCCATACCCTGTAGTAGACAGGGTTATTATTGAAAAATACATACTATACATCAAACTGGCCCATCCACCCTGTAAGGATCCTTGTGAGCTATTCACTATCCCATCTAACCCGCTTATTGTAAGAATCCAGTATAGTATCCCAAAGATGATCCATATAAGTCCTCCTGTAACTATAGTCCTCATTGGTCTATATCCGTAACCTGAAGTATATTCTATTATGAAAGCCACACTTTTTTGAGCACCCTTTAATACTGTTTTTCTTTCCAGCCTAGAATAATTGTAACCTGCTTCAGCTAAATCATGAGGCCTGTTATCATATTTTGCCGACTGTTTCATAAGCATCCATGCATCCATATTTTTATTTCCTATGGTGCTGTAAAAGCATCTGTGAATCCTTTCAATATAGGAATATAAAGTAGAAATCTCTCTTACCCTGCATTTATTATTAAATCTGAGTTCCTCAATATTGCAGTTTATAAGCTTTACCTTTTCAATTTCTCCATCTAAAGCAATCTTTTCCAGGGTAGAGTTCTGCCATATTATTATTCTTTCTATCTTATTTACTTCTTCAAGGCAGATAAGCTCATTAACCTGACAGCTTTGAATATGTATCCTTTTACAGGCTGCTCTTACTTTTACTTCTCCCAGATGAGACTTCAAAAGGTCAAGGTTTAAGTCATAGATATTTTTAATCCCTTTATCCCCTGTAAACATAATTTCATTAATATGAGACTCGATTATAAAAGCGCTGCAGTTGGATAAATACAAGCTATCTACAGATATTCTTTCCATTTTGACCTTTGTCCCTGAACCAAATACCTCTAATTTAGGAACATCAGCATATTTATACTTTAAAGAGCTGATATTTACATATTCAAATCCTTCTAATCTAAGATTTATATCACTTCTGTCCAGTTCCATATTTATCCCCTGTATATGTGACGATGATTCTATATCCTTTATTTCTTCCTTTATAGTATCAGGACTTATATAGGTTACATCCGCTTTAGGATAAATACTCCTCTTATGGAGTACTTCTATTCCATTATTCGATTTGCTTAAAACTTCAAAAAGTAACATAATCCTCTCCTGTATTGTTCTAGTATTTATATAATTATAACAAATACCTCTCTTATATTTCTGTAAACAAATTGAACTGTTTAATAACATTCATTAAACAGTTCATCAATATTACTATATATACTTTTTAAAATCCGAGTATTCACTTAATTCATTTATAAGATGCTTAATCTCCTGATCCTTACATTTGTCCATTATTAGTATCACATCCTTGGCATTTACAATGACCAAATCTTTAATTCCAAAACCTATTATAAGGTTTTCCTTATTCCCAAATACAGAACAGTTTTCACTTTGATCCAAAAACACATTATCCCAAACAAAATTTCCTCCGTACTTTTTTAAAAATCTGTTTAAGGCAGAAAAGCTTCCTATGTCATCCCATATGAAATCGCACTTAATCACAAATGCCTTTCTTGTCTTCTGCATTATTCCAAAGTCTATGGATATTCCATCTATAAGCTTATATTGGTCTTCTATGATACTGCTTTCCTGAGGAGTATCCAGAGCCTGATAAATCTCCATTAAGCTTCTATATATCTTTGGAAGGTACTTTTCAAATTCCCTTATAATCACATCTGCCCGGAAAATAAACATTCCGCTGTTCCAAAGATAGGTTCCCTTAAGCAAAAAATCTTTTGCTACTTCTATATTAGGTTTTTCAGTAAATCTGGCCACCTTGTAGGTTGCAATGTTTCCCTGAGTTCTTTCCCCCATCTCAATATAGCCGTAGCCTGTTTCCGGTGCAGTAGGTGTAACTCCAATGGTAACTATCCCCCGCCTTCTTTCCGCTACCTCCACTGCCTGCATAAGCGTTTCCTGAAACTCCTTTTCGTCTTCTATATAATGATCCGAAGGCAGCACCATCATCACCGCATCCTTATCTCTTTTTAAAAGCTTAACTGCAGAAAGACCTATACAGGTAGCAGTCTCTTTATTAGCAGGCTCTACAAAAATATTTTCCTGGGAAATGTAAGGCAGTTCCTCCCTTATCTTTTCTAAATAATCTCTATTTGTAACTATATAAATATTATTTGCTTCTACTATAGGCATTATCCTTTCTACAGTGTTTACTAGAAAACTTTTATTATTTACTACCTTAAGAAATTGCTTAGGGGTATCGCTTCTTGAAAGAGGATAAAGTCTCGTTCCTTTTCCTCCTGCTAATATAAGCGCATAAAGCAAAGGTCTTCACTCCATAAAATAACTATGATTTATAATATGTGCATGTAATGATAGTTGTTAAAGGATAATTAAAAATTATAAATGAAGAAAAAAAACTCCTGGCGGAGTTTTTTAATAAGCATAATTCAAAGAAATTCCGGAGGAATTTTCTCCTTCTTTTTGCATTTTAATTTTATGTCTTTAATTATTACTCAATCAATCTTCTGGTCTCCACGCTTTTCTTCCAGGCATAAATTCCCAGTGATACTCCTATTACACCATAGGCTATAAAGCCTCTGAAATACTCTCCTATCTGAGGATTGTCAAACAAATTTTTCCCTGCGGTTGGAGATATTATAAATAGGGTGTGAAATAGTATAACACCTAAAAGTGCTTGTCCATTGGTAGCTTTGGATACTGAGGCTCCTCCAATTAGCAGTGCAGCTATAGAAAACATCCCTACCTGCTCATGACTGCCGTAGGTGTTTAGCGTTCCTATGTTTTGAAGGAATATAAGCTGTCCCCAAGCTGCCAATACCGTAGATATGACTATGGCTATAATCCTTACCTTGTTTACTTTTATCCCTGAAGCGTTAGCAACATGCATATCCTGCCCTACAGTTCTAAGGTCCTGACCGAGCTTTGTTCTGTAAAGGAAGCTGTTGAATAGAGCTACTGCTCCTATGACAAATAAGGTGATTATCGGAACATTTACAAATTTGAAAGCGAAATTCAGTTTAGGTATCAGTATGGAGCACAACATAGCTGCTATAATTATAAGCAGATTAAATAAATATTTTCCTCCTGTTTTTTTAGTCCTTCTGTAATTTATCAGCATTTTTATTAAATTGTAGAGAATTGCTGCTGCGAGAAGTCCCATTATGGTTACGAACAAGTCCATTTCAAACAAGCTGTCCAGGGTGTATTTAATTCCCCCGGTAAGGTCTAAGGTATTTTTTATACCTATTCCTCCGCTGAGAACCATTACAGGATTGTCCATTGGAATTATAGTTCCTACAAAGAAGAGGAATAAAAGCTGGTAAAGTCCATTTGCAAAAAGGGCTAGTATCATGCTGGCTATCATTTCCTGCCCTTTTGTTTTATTGAGAAGCTTTCCGGTAAAATATCCAAACAATATTGCTATAGGTGTACTTATTAGAATACATAGGAGAAATCCGCCTATTCCTGCAATCTTCCAGTGGGTAACCGCTATGATTGCTATTTGTCCTGCCATGGCACCTATGACGATTCCAAAATTCAAACCCATTCCCGCTAATACCGGAATGATTAAGGATAAAACCAAAAACAGATTCCTTGCAATCCTTGTTACCAATTCCCCTAAAACGAAGGAAAGTGGCTGCCTTGAAACTTCAATGCCCGCAGCACATAATACTACGAATAAAATAGTAACCATATTATTAAATAACCATTCTTTTATTTTAGAGATAATACTTACTTCCTCTTTCATTCCTCACTACCTCCTACTTTGGTTAATGCATATAGTATTATTCCGTTGCTTATGATTATCCTTACTACCTCAGCCAGGTTACCCTCAGTAACTATTTTATTAGCTACTGGAAGACCTATGGTGAGAAGTCCCTGAAACAATAAAGTTCCTATAATAACGTGGGATATTTTTGCCTTTGTGGCTGAAGCACCTCCGATAAGCACAGCGGCTACAGCAGCAAACCCCATCATCATAGGGGCCTGATAAAGCTGGTAGAAGCCATAGCTTTGAGAATAAACTATAATCCCTACTGCTCCCAGTATGGTGGAAAGCACCGTTCCGAATATCCTGCTCTTTTGAATATTAATTCCTGATGCCAAAGCAAATTTCTCATTACTTCCTGCAGCAATCATAGCCATGCCTTTTTTAGTCTTTAAAATTATCCACATTATCAAGCAGCATAATAAAAACATCACTATTAACCCTGTAGGAAATCTAACTCCTCCTATATAAAAGCTTAAGGCATTGTCCAGAACCTTATCATATCTGTCAGCAAGAGCAATGGTGGTCCTTAATCCCTGTCCTATAGGCCATTTTATTTCTATGCTGTTAAAGGGAAGTATAAGCCAAGCTATACACATTAAAGATACTGAGGAAAATCCCATATAAGTAGATACCATCATTTCTGACCCTTTAACCTTATTTAATAAAACTCCATAACCGTATCCTACAATAAGTGCTATGGGTATAGAAATCAGGATAGCTGTAAACAGTGCAGTAAGACCTGTAAGATCCATCTCTATGCTTATCAGTCCTCCTAAAAGTCCGCATAATATCCCCAAAGGAAGTCCGAAGTTTAATCCTATTCCACAGAGAATCCCCGGCACCATGGCAAGAACCAGTATTCCATTCATTCCTGTACGCACCAGAGTATCTGAAATAAGCATATTTATAGGCAGTCCTAAAACTACGGAAAGAATGCATAACAAAATAAAAAATCCAATTATAATAAGTCGGGGAAGTCCGATGACTCCATACCAGCTTTTTAGTTTATCCTGCATAATTATTCCTCCTTCCCTATTAATGCATCAGCAGCATGTCCTGACAGCAGCAGTCCATACTCCCCATCGCTGGATTCAGGCTTTAATATTCCTGATATTTTACCTTCAGATACAATAGCTATCCTTTCACATATGGATCTAAGCTCAGCCAGCTCAGAAGAAGTCATTATAATCGTCATATTAAACTCCTTATTAAGGGCAGTGAGAAGGTCCAGCACAAGCTTTTTAGCTCCGACGTCTATTCCTCTGGTAGGTTCGGAAACAAAGAGTATTTTGGGTTTTAAGGTTAACGCTCTAGCGATACTGACCTTCTGCTGATTCCCTCCGCTAAGCCTTTTAACCTCCTGATGAGGACCTGTACACCTTATATCTAAATCCTTTATCATTTTTAAGGCATGCTCTCTTATTTTCCTTCTATTACTTTGTGTAAATAACAGATAATTTTTTAAAAATGCATTATTTATGCACATAGAAGTTATAGCTATATTGTTTTCTATGCTGTCTTCAAGGAGAAGTCCCACTCCCCTTCTGTCTTCCGACACAAAAGCTATACCCTGTTTTAAAACTTCTTGCGGATTGTTAAGAGGAATCTCTTTACCTTCCATAGTAACTTTGCCGGAACTCTGGAATAGTCCCATTATACCGTTAGCTATCCCTATTTTCCCCTGGCCTGCAAGCCCGCCAATACCCAGTATTTCTCCTTTGTATATATCTAAATTTATATCCCTCACCCTTTCCCCGGGCATATTGACTTTCAGGTTTTCTATTTTAAGTATTATATCTTTCTTCTCAACCTTACTGATTCCATCAGTTTCCGTCCTTTCAATTTTTCTGCCAACCATTAATTCAGCCAGCTCAAGGATATTTGTTTCACTGCTCTTCCTTGCTGCCACCACCTCACCGTCCCGAAGTATGGTTATCTCATCCGCTACTTTCATAACC
This sequence comes from Clostridium polynesiense, assembly GCF_000820705.1. Taxonomy (GTDB): domain Bacteria; phylum Bacillota; class Clostridia; order Clostridiales; family Clostridiaceae; genus Clostridium_AA; species Clostridium_AA polynesiense. The sequence goes on from NZ_CCXI01000092.1 coordinate 12,464, forward strand.
TCATCTAATCTATGAGTTATAAATATTATAGCTATCCCTTTTGAAGCAAGTCTCTCCATTGCCTCCATTAGCTTTTCCGCTTCACTTTCCGTCAGCACAGCAGTAGGCTCGTCAAAAACTAAAAGACTGATATTTTTTTTATCTATTTCTCTGGCTATTTCTATAAACTGCATATATCCAACAGGAAGTCCTTCCACCTTTACATACTCCTCCACATTCAATCCTGCAGTGTTTAATGCTTCCCTGCTTTCACTATCCATAGCCTTATAATCCAGGCTTTTTAAAGAACCTCCAAGTAATCTGCTTACTAAATTGTGTCTGGTTATCTCCCTGTTGAGCTTTATATTTTCAGATATTGTAAAGCCAGGAATAAGCATAAATTCCTGATGCACCATGCCTATTCCGGATTTCATTGCCTCCATAGGGCTCTTTATATGTGCTTCTTTTCCCTGAAACAATACTTGTCCTTTAAAACCTCCTGTATTGTGAATTACAGGCATTCCAAAGAGGATGTTCATAAGGGTGGATTTCCCTGCTCCATTTTCTCCCAAAAGAGCATGGATTTCTCCCCTTCTAATCTTTAGAGAAACATTTTTAAGTACTTTATTGCCGAAATACTCCTTTTCAATGTTTTTCATTTCAAGAACATCAGCTTTCTGCAAAATTCTCCCCCCTTATTTCATAATGCTAAGGAGTGAAGCCCAGCCTCACTCCCATAAACTAAATCAAATTAAGATAAAAATATTAGAATGTTATATATTCTGAAAGCAGCATATAAAAGTTGTCCAGCTTCTTCTTTGTCTTTTCATCATCTAAAGTTGTGAGTTTTATAGGTTTCTTTGATATATTAGTGAAGATTTCCTCAAGCTTGGCTTTGTCATTTCTTTCTTTTGTATTTCCTTCTAAATAAGCTTTGGCATATTCCACTCCGCCTTCTACAAACATCATATTTATAGGTACAGGCCAAGTAGAAAATCTTCCCTTTCCGCCTTTTTCAGCAATTATTCTGCTTTCTTCCTTAACTATATACTCTAAATCTCCCTTCTTATCATCAGGGATACTTATTCCCAGTGCGCCAGGATATCCATGGTATGGTGATGGACAACACTGCTGAGGAAATATAGCCCCCTCCTGAAGCACTGCTTTTATTAGGGGTTCCTGCATAGCACAGTTTGTACTAAAAAATGCTGTATCTTTTCCAAGCTCTTTAACTTTTCTTGGAACATCCTCAAGTATAAACTGCTGTGCCCCTGGAACTCCTGCATCACCTGTAGGGTCCGGTGCAGTTGCATCTACAAATTCAAGTCCTAATTTGCTGCAGGTATCTTTTAGAATATCCCTTCTCATAGCAAGCATTTGATAGGACATATGTCTTGGAAAGGAATAATGAACAAACTTCTTTGCTCCTAATTTTTTCGCCTGCTCAATTATGGTTGTACCCATTCCTAATTCATCCGCCTGAAGTACTATATCAGCTTTTGATGCTATCATGTCAGGATCCTCTCCGGGAACCCCCGCTATGAACAGCATATCTTTACGTTTTTCTCTAACCTTGTCTATAGCTGCTGAAGCACCGGGTACTGCCTGTACAAAAACTATAGCCTTAACATCAGGATCTGCAGCTAAGCTTAAAGCATTAGCTATTGTAGTTTCCTGCTCTTTAGTAAAATTATCAGGATAGGTTTGAAGCACTATCATGTCTCCATACTTCTTTTTCATCTTTTCTGCCGCTCTATACTCCTCTTCATTTTGTGAAACAGTACCTGTTAATACTCCAATTTTGAATTTCTTATTTTGCCCAGGGTTATCTTTACCACCACCGCTGCATCCAACTAAACTCAAAGCAAAAATTCCAGAAAGAAAAAACGCTGCTGCTTTTTTAAACATTACAATCCCCCTTAATTAATTACTATAAAAATCCTCACAAATTTATATAATAAATAATATTACTTTTGCAAGGAATATATTCTTGTTTATTTAAAATATGGGTTAGGGTGTTATAATTCTGCTTTATATAGAATCTGTCTATGTGAAAATCTGAATTTCATACCTTCATTTAAATGCAAAAATCCAGAAACCCATGGCAAGGAGTTTCTGGACACTTTATTAACCTTTATATTTATTCTGTTTTAACATTTTAATTAAACCTGAAATTATCTATTATCAACTGAAGCTCTTCTGCCTTAATATTTAAGCTTTCAGACAGTTCATGTATTTTTTTATTTTCTTCCGCTTCATCCTGTATTACTGCGTTAACCTCCTCAGTAACAGCGGTGTTTTCCTGTGAAACCGCAGCTATGCTGCCTATAACCTCTACGAGCTGATTCTTATCCTCTGACATAACATAAACTGAACTCATAGCTTTTTCTACTGAAGAAGAAACCTTTTCAACGCTTTTTGTCAAGGATACAAAAGCTTTAATGGTCTTTCCCACTTCCTCCAGTTCTTTGGCGAAGGTTTCTTTTGCCCCTTCAGATATATTCATGGATTCCTTTATAGATTCCTTTACTCCATTTATTATATTTTTTATATCCTGTGCTGCTTCCTGGGATTGTTCTGCAAGCTCTCTTATTTCATTTGCCACCACAGCAAAACCTTTACCTGCCTCTCCGGCTCTTGCAGCCTCTATAGAAGCATTTAACGCTAATAAATTAGTTTGATTGGTTATGTCATTTATTTTGCTTGTAATCTCTAAAATATTTTTAGTTTTTTCTTCAAGGTTTTCAACAGTCACAGCAACCTTATCCATAGCATTGGAGTTATGATAGGAAGCTTCACTTAAGGAGTTTATCACCTTATCGCTGGAAATAAGAACCTTTAGTGCTTCCTCTTTAGATGAATTTACTTCTTCAAGGAGATTAATAGTAGTATTTATTTCACCACTGAGCTTATTCGAAACCTCGGCACAGTTCATCGTATCTTCAGCCTGCTTATTGGAGCCTTCTGATATTTCTTCCACAGATCTCACTATATCCTCAGATTTTTCAAATAAACTCTGGGATAAAACCAGAAGGTTTCTTGAAACATCGCTGGTTTCATATGCAAGAGTTCTTGTTTTTAATAAGGCATCCTTTAATTTCTCAATCATATTATTGAAGTTTTCACTTAAAAGATTCATTTCAGCCAGTGAATATTTTTTTGTGCTTACATTAAAATCTCCGGAAGCCAGCTGTTTAGTAATATTAATAATATCATATATAGGTTTTGTTATCTGCACGGTATTATATACAGAAACTAAAACCGAAATAATTATACATAAACCCATAAGTATTAGTGATATCATACCAATGCTTTTTGCAGAAGAATATATTTCCTTATATGGTATTTCAGCTATAAACTTCCATCCGTTCTTTTGAAGAGTACTGTGTATTACATAAATTCTATTTCCCTTTTCATTAAATTCTCCTGCTCCAGAATCATTTTCCAAAATATATTTCAGATAAGAAGTATCAAACAGCTGTCCTGCCCTAACTTGATTTTCCCCTGCTATTATGTAGCCATCATTATCTATGATATTTATTTTACCGTCTTTTCCTATATCTGCCTCTTCAATAGACTTAGATAGTACGTAAGGGTCCATATTTATCTGAATAATCCCTAAAGGCTTTAAGGTGTTTGGATTCATTAAAAGCTTAACATAGCTTATATATTTTTCGTCCTCGTTAACCTGAGAAGTATGCTTTGGTATCCATACTCCCTTTCCTTCAGCCTCTAATGCCTTTTTAAACCACTGTTCTTCTTTAGCTGAATTCCATTTATCCCCTTGATCATGAAGAAAAGAATTATTGTCTGAAGAAGAGGAAAACCCCAAAAAAGTATGTAGGTAAACATTTTCAATTATTTTAGTGTTGTTTATGCCAACCAGCTTTACAAGCTCTTTATTAGTATTTAAAGCAGCCAGGGTTATTTCTCCATGGCTTTTAGAGTCAATTCCAGCTAGGTATTGTATCAGCTCCTCATTAGCAGCTATCTGCATAGAAATCTGTTCTATGCTTTCATCTATAACTTGAGCATAATTTTTGTTCTGATTTAATATTTGATTGGTTAATCCTTTAAAATCCTTTATTAAAACACTTTTTGTTATAAAGAAGTTTCCTGCAGAAAGCACTGACAATGAAAGTAAGATAACCACTGAAAAAATGCTAACCAGCCTTTTAAGAAGTCCATTTTTTGTTAACATCTGTTTTGAAATGCTTATTCCCTCAGCATTATCAGTTTTATTCCTTCTTTTTTTCACACGTCTTTTTATCTTGTTGTTCCCCTTAGTAATCATTTCCCGTCCCCCAAAAAAATTAGTATACTAATTATATTCGCCCTCTCAAGTGTTTTCTTAAGTTTAGATGTAAAAGTTTAAAATAAATATATTAACCATTACATATTTTGGTATATTATGATAAAATTATCATTGGCAATAATTTATGGAGAGGATAATATGAAAAATAATATACAAATAAGCAAGTTTCTGCTAATAATCCTACTGATATTTTTAACTTTATCTTTTTTCCCTAATTCCAGACATGGCGGACTTATATCAGGGAAAAATGAAAGTATTTCCTATGTTAATAACAGACTCTTAACAGAAGTGGATACATCAAAAATAGATTCTCACGGCAGGGATCTCTTTAATTTTGTTTCTCAGGATATAAGTTACATAGAGGATTTTGATTTTTATCATGTAGGTTTTTATATGCTTCTTATAGGAATATCTATGGTTATGTGCATATATAACTTTACCCTTTACAGTAAAAGAAAATTTGAAACCTATCCGTTGTTATTGGGAATCTTCTGCATAATACTCATACTTAGGTTATCCATAACAGATCATATACTTCTTCTAAAGTTTGTTCCCCTTCTTCCATGGAGGTTATATATTTTTTTATACTGTATTTCTTTTTTCACTTATTTATCTATATTTATAGTATATCTGGGGAATCTATACCCTAATCTTCTTCATCCTGTGTCAATAATTATAGGTAAGTATTCACTGCTTTTCTATGTGGTATATTTAGCTTTAGCTCCTGTAAAGTATCATTTTTTTGTGTTTTCTGTATATCAGTTTATTACATTAAGCTTAATGCTTTATGCAGTGGTTAAGCTGTTTAAAAAGTGTTTAATAGATTTTAATTCTTATTTGATTATTTTTTTGTCAGCATCGTCACTTTTCATAACTAACCTTTATGAAATTGTAAGAAAGTACTTTTTAAATAACAGCTTTTCATTTATTAATTTAGGTTTTCTCATATTTCTTCTCCTCCAAAGTTATTTGATAGCGGATAAATATGCAGACAGCTTTAATAATATTGAAAAGCTCTCTAAAAAACTTAAAAGAAATAATAAACTTAAAGATGAATTTTTAATCTATATATCCAAAGAACTCAAGTCTCCTATGAGCAGTATTATAGGGTTAACAGAATCAATAGTATCCGATAATAATAAATTAAGCTCTAATCAGCTTTTAGATACAAAACTTATAAACTACAGCGCCGTGCAGCTTTCTAAATTAGTGGATGATATCCTAGATTATTCCAAACTTAATAATAATGATATCATCTTAGATAGACATTCAGTTAATTTAAAACAGCTGACAGATATAGTTACCTTAATAGTTAAGGGAGACTTGAATACAAGAAAGATCACTATAAATAACGAAATTCCCAATAATATACCTTTAGTTTATGCTGATATTAACAGACTTCAGCAGATACTTAATAACCTTTTAGAAAACGCTATAAGGTTTACTTCAGAAGGAGTTATAACCATAAAGGC
>NZ_CCXI01000093.1 GCF_000820705.1 Clostridium polynesiense
GGAGTTATAACCATAAAAGGCTTCCATTACAAATAATATGATATCAACTTCCATAATAGATAACGGAATAGGCATACCTGTATGGAAGCTTAATAACCTGTTTAACGCTTATACCCTGAAAAATGATATAAAGGAAAGCTCTTCTTCAGGTTTAAGCCTTCATCTTACAAAAAAACTAATAGAGCTTCATGGCGGAACCATTAATGTAACCTCACATTTAGGAAAAGGTTCGAGGTTCAGCTTTACAATGCCTATTTATAATGAAGATATTAAAACATCAGAAAAAAAATATAATCATCTTCAGTTTGAAAATTTAATCAAACATTACAGCACAAATGACTCAGCTTTAGTGACTGAGGGAACTAATGAAAATAAAAATTATAATATATTAATTGTTGATAATGAACCTGCAAACAGAAAAGTAGTACAAAACTACTTAGATCAGGAAGGGTATTTTATAACATCGGTATCTTCAGGAAAAGAGGCTTTAAATATAATAATAGATAGAGGCAATATAGATTTAGTTATATTAAACCTCTTTATACCTGATATGATTGGCTACGAACTTTGTTCTGAAATACGGAAAAACAAATCTCTCTATGAACTGCCTGTGCTGATTATGTCATCAAACATAAAAACCGATGGTTTGATACTTTCTTTTGAATCCGGTGCTAATGATTATCTTATTAAACCCATTGACAAGATAGAGCTTTTAGCAAAGGTTAAAACCCTTATTAAGCTTAAGCACTATGTAAAAGAATCTTATGACCTTCATAATCAAATTACTTATACTGCACAAAAGGTTGCTGACCTTACCGATGATATAAACAAAGTAAAGGAGCTGGATAAATATAAAACTGAGTTCTTTTCAAACATATCCCACGAACTTAAAACTCCTTTAAACGTTATATGGACAGGTGTTCAGCTATTAAAATCTTTAAAGATTGAAGATTACAATGAGAATATCAGCATACAAAAATATCTGAACATAATGAATCAAAACTGCTTAAGACTTATAAGATTAATAAATAATATAATAGATATAACTAAAATCGATGGTAATTATCTTCAATTAGATTTAGCAAATAAGGATATAGTATTTGCCGTAGAAGAAGTTGCTTTATCCGTGGTAAACTATGCTGAGTCCTTAGGATTGAACATTATTTTTGATACGGATATTGAGGAAAAATATATTGCCTTTGATGAGGATAAAATTGAAAGAATAGTGCTGAACCTTCTTTCAAATGCAATTAAGTTTACCCCAAAAGGAGGTACCATCGAGGTTTCAATAAAGAATCTTAAGGAGAACATCAGAATAATAGTAAAGGATACAGGAATAGGAATACCTAAAGACAAATTAGAGGTGATTTTTGATAGATTTATGCAGGTAGATAAATCCCTTTCCAGAAAGACCGAAGGCAGCGGTATAGGTTTATCTCTGGTAAAATCCTTGGTAGAGCTCCATGGCGGTAGCATACGTGCTGAGAGCATATACGGAGTTGGAAGTTCTTTTATAGTAGACATACCAAGCAGACTGCTTAATGATGACAGTATTCCGGCTCTTGCGCAGAAAATGCTTCCTACCTCCAATAAAATAGATAAAATAAATATAGAATTTTCAGATATTTATACGTAATAAGATACCAGCCGCATCTGTGGCGGCTGGCATTTATTTAAATATCTTTTTAAGCAGCGATAGTTTATTTTTATAAGGTGCATACCTGGTGTTCATATCTATAAGATATCCTCTTTTTATGAAGCTCCTTTCATGAGAAAAGGTTTCAAAGCTTTTCCTGCCGTGATAACTCCCCATTCCGCTGTATCCTACTCCTCCAAAGGGCAATGAAGTAGAAGCAACATGCATTATTGTATCATTTATGCATCCCCCTCCGGAGCTTGTACTTCTTATCACCCTTTCCGCTTTTTCATTTGATTTTGAAAAATAGTAAAGCGCAAGAGGCTTTTCTCTATTATTGATAAAATCTAAGGCATCAGATACTTTATCAAAATCTAATATAGGAAGTATAGGACCAAATATCTCATCCGTCATTACCGAAGAATCTTCACTAACCTCTACCATAGCCGTAGGGGCTATGTATAATTTATCTCTGTTATAGCTTCCTCCTATCACTGCCTTTCCCTGTGAGATATAGCTTATAAGCCTTTCAAACTGCCTGTTGTCAATAATTTTTGCATAATCAGTACTGAGCATAGGTTCTTCTCCGTAAAACTCAATGGTCCAAAACTTCAGTTTTTCGATAAATTCCTCTTTAATCCTTTTATGAACCAATACATAATCAGGAGCAACGCAGGTCTGACCGGCATTTAAAAATTTACCCCAGGCAATTCTTTTTGCTGCAAGAGAAACATCGCAGTCTTCATCTACTATAGCCGGACTTTTGCCTCCAAGCTCTAAAGTTACGGGAGTGAGATGCTCTGAAGCAGCTCTCATAATTACTTTTCCCACTCCAACGCTTCCTGTAAAGAATATATAATCGTATCTTTCCTTCAGTATTTCAGTCATTTTCTCTCTGCCTCCGAAAGGCTCTATTACAGCAACATGCTCTTTAGGAAAACATTCCTCAATTATTTTTATAATCACTTCTGTTGTTTTTATCGAATTTTGAGAAGGTTTAATAAGCGCGCAGTTTCCCGCTGCTATTGCCCCGACCAAAGGCGCAAGGTTCAGTTGAAAAGGATAATTGTAAGGACCGATAATAAGCACAACCCCATATGGTTCATAATATATAAAGCTTTTAGATGGCCAATTAAAAATTGGAGTTTTTACTTTTTTAACTCTTGCCAACTTATCTAAATTTTTTATCATGTAATTAATTTCATCATATACTATTCCTATTTCAGTAGCCATACTTTCAAAAGGAGCCTTGTTAAGATCCTTTCTTAAAGCTTCATAGATTTCTTTTTCATGGAGCTTTATGGAGTTTTTTAATTTAATAAGCATATTTTTTCTAAAGCTTATTTCTCTTGTTTTTCCAGCCTTAAAGTAATCTCTCTGCATTTCTAATAAACTTTTAAAATCCATCACTTGGTATCCCCCTAAATATAGCTTATAACTTAACTATATCACTTAATTTAGATATTAAAAAGCATGGGATATCATCTTGTGCTTTTAGCCAGATTATATTTCAGCCCCTGCTGTATTTTACTATATGGAACTACAAATTCAGGATTTCCTGCTGCAAAAGGAGCTATTTCGTAAACCTGAAAAAATATTACAATACCATCTTTAGTAATATAAAATTCCTGGTTATCCCTTATGCCTTTAAAAGCATCTTTAAAGTAATTATCGGGGTTTTTGGAAATTTCCTTTTGTATATAATCATTCAATATCTCTTTGTAATTATAATTTCCTTTAAAAATATCTTTAAGGTTTAGCCTTTCTCCGGACTCTGCATCGTAATTATAGGGTGTTATGCTGTAAATTCCGTGAGCTCCACCGGAATACTGGTAGTAAGTCACTGCAAGGCTTATAATATCTTTAAGGTTATAAGACTTATATTTTGTTAATACTTCATAGGGTCTAACTTCTACTCCTGCCTTTATAAGGTTTTCGTAGTTTTCCAAAGCAGACTTTTCAACCTGACCTTTAAAGTTTAAAGCGTCCTGCATAAGTTCATTATTAATATTACTCTCAGCCTTTTTATTTTTCGGCAGGGAAATTACAGGTACATTCAGCTCGCTGGTAAGATAGGGTTTTGTTTCTTTTATGGTCTTAGTGGAAATCTGCACTCCCTTATCCATAAATGCAGCTTCCCCTCCGTAAGCCGTTAAAGATTCAGTTAATGTAGAAAATATTACTATTAGAAATATTTTAGTTATTAAAGGAAACCTTTTTCCCATGATTACACCCCTTTTCTATTGTCAATATATTATTTCCTTAATAAAAAAAAATATTTATTATATAAAAATTTACACAATAAGCTTATAATATATGTGAATGATTATTATATCTGAGGTGCAACGATGAACTATGATTTTATACTGCATAAAAATAAATACAGCTTTTCCTATGCTCTCCCTATGGAAATAGTAAATGAAAAAATTATATCTGAGCGTTCCAAGCAGATTTCTTTATTTCTTAAGGAACTGCACCTTTACGGTATAAGCTTAAGCTCTCTTTATAAAGATATTCCTAATGTAAAAGAAAAGGATCAGCTGCTGAACATTGCTATATTTATTTCCAGTGACGAAAGCTTCCTGAAAGAGATTAAGACTATACGCAGGCTTAATACATCCAGACTAAATAAGTATACAGAGATTTCAAAAAGGTATCTGGATAGATGGAGTAACTATATAATAGCCTATTTTATACTGTATTCTAATCCTTCTTACAACCTTTTAAAGAGCTTTTTAAATATTTATATAAGGGAAAAATCTTCGGAAACAGCCTTAGAACCCTCTAAAGATACTTTAGAAAAAAACACTGGAATAGTACTGAAAAGCAATGAAAAATCTGCAGTAATTCTTACATATCACGGAGAGTTTGTAAATATAAATACAGAAAGTGCTGCTGAAGCTGGAGCATTAGCTTCCGGTAACGCAAAAAAATCCCTGATTGATTATAAAATACCCATAATCCTAAGTACTGTAATATTAATAATAGCTATTATATCAGTAATGATTTTTTATAACTATCCTAAGAGCACTATAGTTGTACATCATAAAAATGATTATGTTATTACAGTAAACAGATTAAACAGGGTAAATAAGATAACCTATTCCTCAATGAAGAATAAAGTTGTTTTAAAGGGCTCAAAAATCACTAATCGAAAGCCGGATGAAGCACTTTTAGCTTTACTTTCCGATTTAAATAAAAATGATATTTTAAAAGACCATGATAAAATCACCATAATTGTATCCGGTGAGCCTCTTGATTATAATGCACTTACACAAAGCGAGAGCTTTCTTAAGGAAAAGGATATAAAAGCAGAAATTAATAATTCTGGAAGAAATCATAAAATAAAATGATTCTGCTGGAAAGGAATATACACCAAATGGATAAAAAGCAAATTATAAAACACCAAGAAAAAACAGAAGAAATACGAATTAATAAATATATTTCAGAAAGCGGCTTTTGCTCTAGGCGTGAAGCTGACAGGTACCTAGAGTCTGGTGAAGTAACCATAAATCATCTTCCCGCGTCTTTAGGGGATAAAGTTCGTCCCAGCGATATAGTTCACGTAAGAGGAAAGCTTATCAGCAAGGAAGAGGAACTTGTATATATAGCCTTAAATAAACCGGTGGGAATTACCTGTACAACTGATACTTCCATCAAAGGCAATATAATAGATTTTATAAATTATCCCAAAAGAATATTTCATATAGGAAGATTGGATAAAGATTCCCAAGGCTTAATTCTACTCACAAATGACGGAGATATAGTTAATAAAATACTAAGGGAAGGCAACGGCCATGATAAGGAATATATAGTTACTGTGGATAAACCAATAACTAAAGATTTTATCCAACGGATGTCTAAAGGTGTTAGAATTTTAGGAACGACTACTAAGGAATGCTTTGTAAAGCAGGAAGGTCCTAGGGTTTTTAGAATAATATTAACCCAGGGACTTAACCGTCAAATAAGACGCATGTGTCAAGCCTTAGACTTTAAAGTAAAAAAACTGGAAAGAATTAGAATCATGAATATAAAGCTTGAATCCCTTCCCCTTGGTCAATGGCGCTATCTTACTCCCAATGAGCTTAAAGAATTAAATGATCTTCTTAAGCACTCTATAAAAACTCAAGAGGCCTCTAAGTGAGACCTCTTTATTTTATATTCAGTTTGTTAATTAACCCCTGAATATCTTCATTATGTACTAAATTCAGCCTTTTAACTTCATAGTTGTTGCTGTTTTTATTTGCTTTTCCTTCTGCAGTAGTAAATCCTGCTTTAAAGCCTAAAGCTTTAACAGCTTTTATAGTATCTTCATTATATTTTTTATCTACATAAGATATGTAGTTTATAGGTTTCTTCGTTATCGTTTCAAGCTTCTGCTTCCCTTCTTCTAAATACTTTCTCTGCTGCTCAAAGGAAGCTGTTTCTATATTATTAGGTGATATAAAGTGCATCCCAATTTCAATGCCCTGCTTCTGCATCTCAGTTATCTGACCGGAGGTTAAATAACCGTTTACGTTATTTACTTTAGATCCATCTAAAAAAATTACAGCGTTAAAACCATATTTTTTTAGTATAGGAAACACAATATTATACTTGTCACTATAGCCGCTGTCAAAAGAAATTAATACTGCTTTATCAGGTATAGTTTTCTTTCCTGATAAGTAATCCGCTATTTGTGATGTATCTATGCTTTTATAGCCATTTTCTTTTAGATATTTAATATGGCTTTCAAAATTATCTTTTGAAACGCTGTTTTCTGACCCTTGTGTTTCCTTAACCATATTATAAGTTAAAACTGAGAAAACTGTATCTTCAAAGGCCGGCTTATCGGTAGTCTTATCCGTAGTATCGGAAGATGGTGCCTTAGTGCCATGTACAGCAACTTTTTTTCCTGATCTAAATTTAATCTCACCTACCACCACGGTTAAAAGCAGTGATACCGCTAAAAATACAGATAACATCATCATAAATTTACTTACGCTGTTCTTCAATAATACCATCCTTTCCCTGATGAAATGCTTCTATTTTAATTTTCCTTTAATAATCACTCTTTTTTTACCACCCTTAGTACAGGTAACCATGGTTAATACCGATTCATTAGTAGGTTCCAATACCCATACTTCATTGGGTTCCACAATGAATTTTTCAGTGACATTATATAAATATTCTCCCGTAGAGGTTTTAACTTCAACTTCATCACCCTCATTTAACTCTTCTAACCGACTGAAAAATTCTCCGTAAGTATAGCTTCTATGTCCCGCAACGCAAAAATTTCCCTGTTCTCCAGGTAAAGCGGTACCTTCAAAATGGCCTACGGCATATTTTAATAATTTAGAGTCAGTACCTTCCCCTACAGCTACGCTTAAATTGATTTTAGGTATTGTAATCATTGCTATAGTACCAAATTTACTTTCCTCATTATTACTTTTATCTCCCTGGGTTTCAATACCATCCTTTAAGTTAAGGAGTCCTTCTTCAAAGTTATGCTTCATCTTCCTTTGCTCTGAATAAGCCTGGTACTTCATATAGGAAGCTGAAATCACAATAGCTAGTCCAATAATTATGAAAATTACTCCTATACTCCTTCTTTTCATATAAAACCTCCATACAGGTTAATCATTATATACTTTTATTAATAATTATATCATATTAATACTAAATTCTTTATATAATATCTAAAATCTTATTTCCTATTTTATTAACTTATTTACGACAAAATGGTATAATATAGTAAAAGAGTTGTTTGGTGAGGTAAATGAAAAATAAGATTATATACGTGGATTTTAATCTTAAAACCAGAAAAAGTTTTTCTTTTAAGACTCTTGTTAAATATTTGAAAATGAAATTAATATATATTTTTAAAAGAAACAAAAATAACAGCAGCTCCATTTATAATTTCAAGAAAAAGCATTATAATTAACGCTGCTTTCTTTTATAATATATATTAATAAAGCAGTCAGGAGTTGATACTAATGAGAATTGGAATGGGATACGACGTACACAGATTAGAAAAAGGCAGGAAACTTATAATAGGCGGTGTGGAAGTGCCTTATTCAAAGGGACTTTTAGGGCATTCAGATGCAGATGTGCTTTTGCATGCTATTGCAGACTCCCTTTTAGGAGCAGCTGCCCTAGGAGATATTGGAAAGCACTTTCCGGACAGCGATGGGCGGTTTAAAGATATATCAAGCCTTATCCTTCTTGCCAGAGTAAAGGCTTTAATCTATCAAAAGGGGTATAAAATAGCAAATATAGATGCTACTATAATAGCAGAAAAACCTAAAATGGCCCCTCATATTCCCGCTATGATTGAAAATATCAGTGAAGCTTTGGAAATAGACTCTGATAAAATCAACGTAAAAGCCACCACTGAAGAAGGTCTTGGTTTTACAGGTACAGGACAAGGGATAGCAAGCCAATGCATTTGTTTATTAGTATAAAACAGACTCCATTAATGGAGTCTGTTTTTAGTTTAAAAAATCCCTATCACTTCAGTACCGGTGCAAGAACAGCTTTAGAATTAAAGGATTCAAATAAGCTTATGGTTTCATTATAAGATTCCTGAGCTTTATTATGATTCTCATCATCCTCTTTAAATACTTCTATCTTCCCTTCTACCACTTCATTTAAAGGTATGATTTTATAGGAATACTTTTCTCCCTTAATAGGCTGTCTACACACCCAAGTAGGTATATAGCTTACGCTTTCAAGTTCGACACCTGAAGCACCCTGCTTCTTAAAATCTATATTTACTATTATTCCGTCTTCAGGATATTTATTATTTATTATTTCCCTTCTCTGATTTGATAAAAAATTCCCCAGGGAATATAATACTAAGGTTTTCTTATTGGAAACCTTTGAATCTATATACTCCATAGGCTGCAGAACATGGGGATGTCCGCCTATAATCACATCTACGCCCATATCTGCCAGCTTATTTGCTATCCTCTTTTGGTGGTCATTAGGTTTTCTCTCGTATTCATTACCCCAATGCATGGAAAAAATTATAACCTCTGCTCCCTGCGATTTCATTTCTTTTATTCTGTCCTGCATTTTTTTATAGTCTTTTTCCAGTTCTGAATAATTAAATCTATCAAAAAGCTCCAATGCAGTGTTTGGTATTTTTAATGAATTTAGAGTTCTGACATTTCCTTTTTTATCTGTTTCAAAAACATAATTGGTAAACCCAAACTTAATACCCTTAATTTCTTTTACCACATAACTTTTATCCTCTGCCTTTTCTTTGATTCCCATAAGATCAAAGCCCTTATTTTTTACCACTTTGGCAGTCCTTATAAGTCCGCTGGCTCCCTTATCCAAAATGTGATTATTAGCTGCAGAAAGAAGATTAAAGCCGCTGTAGCTTAAAGCATCTAATATTTCATCCGGAGAATTAAATATAGGAAATCCTGTGAATTTTTCCTTCTCCCCGGCAAGGGTTGTTTCAAGATTTGCTATTGCATAATCAGCTTCCTCTATATAAGGCTTAACATATTCAAAATTATCCTTAAAATCATATTTTTTCTTCTCAGCATCATACTGAGATGCCAGTTGTGTTTCGTGTACTAAAATATCTCCTACCGCTGTAATTCTTATTCTCTCTGAATCCTTTTTAATGCTCTCTTCTTCTTTGTTGTTACCATTGATTTTTTTATTTTCTTTTTTATCAATAGAATATTTAATATAGTAGCCCCCTGTAAATAATAATATAAAAGCCATAAGTATAACGATTATTTTTCTCATGAATTTTATAAACCTCCTTAAAATTCATTTTATCCATTATTTTCTATTTTAATCATAGAGCTTTTGTTCCATAAATCAAAGTTTTACTTCAGATAGAATTTTTATTTATGCATATAATATTTAATTTTCTTTTTACTTATAAACCACAAATTACATTATAAATTTCATTGATATAATACCAATACCTAGAAACACTGTCAATGATTTATACTAATTTTTATGAATCTTATAATTACTCTTGAGATTATTTTATAATTGTCCTGCATACACTTTTATATTTATATAGTTAAAAATAAAAAAGCACTGTTTTAATATAAAACAGTGCTTTTCATTATAATTTTACTTATTCATAAGCTATTTCCAATATTTTTCTTATATCTTCCTTATATAAAGGCATCAGGGTTCCAAGAGGTTCTAAAATAGAGGCATTTCCTGCTATAAATTCAATATCCTCCCTTTTAACTCCCGCTTCTTTTAAGGTTATAGGAGCTCCAAGGCTCTTGTAAAAATCTCTTAATTTCTCAATAGCCTGTAATCCTATCTCTTCCTTAGTACCTTCGGTTATATTAAATATCTTTTCTCCAAAACGTGCAAATTTATCCACAGCCTTATGCTGCACATATTTCATCCAGGCAGGCATAACTATAGCCAATCCTGAGCCATGAGCTATATCGTTTAATACGGACACTGAATGCTCAATAGAATGACTGGACCAATCTCCGGCTCTTCCTGTACCGTTTATACCATTTAAGCCCAGGGTTGCACACCATGCAAGCTCACATCTGGAAACATAGTTATCAGGCTCCTTTAGTAATACAGGTGTATGCTTAATTATTGTTCTTATAATACCTTCAGACAGTTCATCCATCATATCCGTATGGGAGGTTCCTCCGAAATAAAGTTCAAAAACGTGGCTCAAGGCATCTATAGCACCATGGGCTGTCTGTATAGAAGGCAGTGAAGACTGAATAGAAGGATCTACTATAGAAACAAGGGGATACAGCAGTGGAGATCCAAAACTCCACTTTTTTTGCTGCTCTTCGTTGGTTATTACTCCTCCGGAATTCATTTCAGATCCTGTAGCTGATATGGTCAATACAGTAAATATTGGAAGAGCTCTTTTTACCTCTTCACTTCTCTCAAAAAAGTCCCATACATCTCCGGTATAGTAAAAACCTGCTGAAGCAGCCTTGGCTGAAT
This sequence comes from Clostridium polynesiense, assembly GCF_000820705.1. Lineage (GTDB taxonomy): Bacteria > Bacillota > Clostridia > Clostridiales > Clostridiaceae > Clostridium_AA > Clostridium_AA polynesiense. The sequence continues at coordinate 10,583 of NZ_CCXI01000093.1, forward strand.
CTATTACACTTCCTCCTCCAATGGCAATAATAGCCTCAGTATCATTTTCCCTCATTACTTTTATGGCCTCTCTTACTTTAGATACTACAGGATTTGCCTTTACTCCTGTTACCTCTACGTACTCTATATCATGCTCCTTAAGGGACTTTGTCACTGTATCATATACTCCATTTTTAAATATAGATCCCTTTCCATAAAGCAGTAAAACCTTAGTGATTCCATAGCTTGAAACATGGTCTCCTATTGACTTTATCGTATCTTTTCCAAATATCATTTTCGTAGGATTATAAAATTTAAAATTCAGCATAAATACCCTCCTAATATTCCTTTACTTTATCAATTTCACAGATTATTTATTACTAATTAAAGCATAGCACAAAGTGAATTAAACTATATTAATAATTTGTAAATAAATTTTTCTGATTTAACTAAAAAAACTGTCTAATACAGTGAAAAGAGCCTCATTTATATAAACAGTTATATTAATATCAACTGTATTATATAAAGGAAGCTCATCACCGCTTCAGCAGTGTTTTAATCCTTATTATCCTCTTATATCCTTAAGAAAAGAGGTTCCATTTTCAGGAGGTGCAGCATTAAAGTAGTCGGCTACTGTAGCTCCAACGTCTGAAAGTGTGCTTCTGGTACCTAAATCAATTTTATTAATATTATCTCCGTATATAAGAAGAGGTACCATTTCTCTAGTATGGTGGCTGTGTCCTATAGTAGGGTCATTACCGTGATCCGCCATAACTAAAAGAATATCCTCATCCTGTATCATTTCCATTATTTCACCGATATATTTATCAGCTATTTCAAGCTTATTAGCATAGCGCTCTACATTTTCGCTATGACCGCTTAAATCTGTTTCCTGAACATTAGTGCATATAAAGCCTTCCTTGGTCTTATTTAGTTCATCTATAGTAACTTTAAGCACTTCTTCTGTATCTACGCCTGGGATACTCTTGCCATAATCATTAGTCACTATATCTGCAACTTTTCCTATAAGAGTAACCTTCATTCCTGCTTTCCCCATAATTGTAGGTACCTGCACCTCAGGATCTATTCCATAGCCTAGATGAATAACTTGATATCCTTCATTATAAACCCCTGATTTAGGAGCATTTATTCCTATAAATCCATTTTCCTTTTCTTCTTCAGCCTTTAATATATCATCTATAGTTACATTTTTACCTCCAAATGTAATAACTCTGGATACGTAAACCTGACTTCTTACTATCTTACCTATTTTTAAAACTTCTTCGAAGGGAATTACATCCAGTGCTGCAGTTATGTTATAAGCTTGTCCTGGGTCAGCTTCAATATTATCTGCTACAGTAAGAGCATTGTTTACCTTAAGATATCTTCCTTCCCTACCGTGAACATATTCTACCTCATACCCTTCTTTTGTTAATGCATCATAAACTCTGTCACAAGCTTTGGTAAAGGGCTCCTTTATGGGAAGCTTAGGATCTGTACCCATTATTTCCTGATGTCCATAAAAGGTATCTGCTCCAAAGTGCTTTAATTCTGAACGGCCAAAGGTGTTATTTTCTGCAAATTTCATAGCTCCTGCTTCTTCCCCTAAAGCATTTATAAGTCCCAGCTTCTCTAAATTAGGAAGTCTGAGCTTAGGCTTTCTTTCCAAAATATGCTTACAGGTATTAGATCCCACATCCTGTGGTCTTACCTCATGAGCATCTTTCATATATCCTATTCCAAATCCATCTAATACTATAACTACGAATCTTTTCATTTTCATACCTTCCTTTCATAAATAATTCTGATGTGAAATAAGGCTGCAAGAATACATCATCGCATCTTACAGACCTTACAAAGTAAATTTCTATTTAATTTTTGTTCCCTGAGAATCAAATATTCCCAATATTTCAGGAGTTCCGCTCTCTATGCCCTTTACTACAGCTACACTGCTCCTGGTAACAAATATCTGTGTTCTAAAAGCCATAACCACAGTATCTCCAACCTCAGTGTTATCTTTAAGAGTAAAATGATAGTCTATACTTTCAAGACTAGGAGCTTCTGCCTTTACTTTTTTTGAGTTCATAAAGCTCTTTCCTACTAAAGCATTTTCCATATGAGATCTTCTGTAATGTCCTCCGCCGTAGCAATAGCTGTCTCCCTTTAAATTGTGTGATACTTCACTTACATATACCAGGCATGGAATCTCTTCCCCATCCTTGTAAGCATGATAAGGAGTAGTTCCTGTAAGTGCGTGTCCTGGTTCACCATGAGTACCTCCCTGTGCTGCAATTTCTTTCATATTCACAGTAGAGGTAGCAGAAGGAGTATTTATCTGAGTTAATCTTATATGAAATTTTTCTTCAATGATTTCTTTTGCTTTATGCAGGGTTTTTATATTTTCTGTAGGCAGTATTTTTTCAGCCTCTTCATCATATAAAAAGCATGGAAAGGAAGTTATTCCGGTAATATTAATATTAGGCAGAGTAAGCAGTGCCTTAACTTCTTTTTCCAAATCCTTTAAATAAAAACCTCCATATTGACCTGGATATAGGCTGTCATTATCACCCAATACCCTTAGCATTATATCCTGAACCATCCCCAGCTTTTCTGCCTGCTGAGATATTTCCTTAGCTTTTTCAAAGGAATATACTGTTATAATATCAGGCTTTGAAGAAAGTATTTCCTTAATCAGTGCTTTTGGAATCTGAACTAAATGTCCAACATGACCAAGCTTTATATTATTTTCTTTTAAAGTCATGGCTTCCTTGAAATCTACAACCACAGCTCCTTTATATCCTATAGCTTCAATTTCTTTTGCAGCAATAGGATTCCTTCCTATTTGTTTGGTCATATAATAAAGTTCAATGCCATATTTATCTGCTTCTTTTTTTATTTTTCTAGCATTGTCCAGCAGGGTATCTAAATCTAAAATGTAGGTATCCGGGTAAATTAACCCTTTCTGGTGTAATTCAAATGCTGCTTTAACTAGTTTTTCATTTCTTTTTATAGTTTTATCCAGAAACATATTATAACCTCATTTCTTTAAATAGACTGCTTTGCCTTTTCTATACTTTCTTTAAGTATCCTTAAAACAGTTTCTGCCCCGCTTCTCATAGGATTTATCCTTATCATTCTCTTTTCCAAGGATTTATCTGCAGCTCTGAAGGTTCCTGAAACCCTGTATACCATAGGAACAAACTCATATTTTGATTCAGCTCCTACAGGATTTGGAGCTGCTCCTAATTTTTCAGCTTCTAATAAAACCTCAGGAGCAATTTCTTCCTCCAGTTCTACCAGCAGCACCTTGGATTGTGCATTAGCTAAGAATGCATTTTTAACTCCCGGTATTTCTCCTGAATTCAACCTTTCTACCAATTCTTCATTTACTTCTGCCTGTATTGCCAAAGAAACCGGAGCATAAATAAGCCCTCTTAAAGCCTCCATAGCTTCAAAACCCTGTACTTGGCTTCCCCCTGAATAATTAAGACTTATAGCCTTATCAATAAGCTCTTTTTTACCTACAAGAATTCCTACCCCTTCAGGTCCCAGCAGTTTAAAGGATGAAAAAGCAGATAAATCAGCACCGCATTCTGTTCCTATACTTTTAACCTTCATCACAGCATAGTTATCATCGGTAATAACCTTTAAGTCTTTCCTGCAGCTCTTTATGGTTTCTATAACCTTCTCCATAGTATAGCTGTCTTCTATCTTTTGCCTTGTATACTGCACCAGTACTCCATTTAAATCAGGATTATTCTCAATGGCTTTAATTATTTCCTCTTCTTTATTAAAGTCCGCTCTTACTACTTTAAGCCCCATAGTGTTTACAGTAACTTCAGTGGTTGGATAAATGGGAGCTTCATGTACTAAAATTTTATCACCGCTGTTTAAAAAGCTGATCATACCCCATCTTATAGCTCCGGTACCGGCTCCTCTCAAAAGTACAGCAGCCTCAGCTCCGAAGAATTCAGCGATAACTTCCTCCACCTTCTTTGTATAAGTGGGCTTATTTAAACCTTTTATAACACCTAAATCCCCTAAAGCCAGCACTTCTTTACCGGTGAATTTTCTTGTTACTATATCTATCAGTTTAAACTGCAGCTTTTTTGCTTCTTCAACAGTTATTGATTCCAGTGGAAATGTGTTCATACTTATTGCATTCCTTTCAACATTACTTTTATCTGTAGTTACCCTAAGATTCTAACTATATTGCTTTTGGTCATTTTGTCTATATCTTCCTGACTTATCCCCTCTTCCAGCATGGAAGGAATAAATTTGTCAAGAAGATATGAATATCCCATACCTCCGCGGGTCTTAAAGTGTGACTTTCTTGTAATATCCATAGACATTAACACTTGATCGCTATACCCTCTTTTAGAAATCTCTCTTAATAAATCTATTCTAAGGCCATCCGGCTGATAATTTTCTTTTCCAATTGTATCAAAGGCAACATTTACCCCTTTATCTATCAATCTTAATATGTAATCTAAACTTCCGCTTAAATCTACATGACTTATTATAACCTTGCTTAAATTCACATTAAATTCTTTAAATAATTCTATCTGTTCAAGTCCCATAGTTCCAAGAGTTGTATGAGTTATTATAGGTACGCCGGTTTCGGTATGTGCTCTTGCTCCGGCATTAAAAACCTTCCGTTCCATATCTGTAATAGTATCTTTACTGGTTCCGATTTCTCCTATTATTGATGCCTTGTATCCGCTGTTTTCTATCCCTTCTTCTATTTCGGATATGAATAACTTTGAAAGAGTTTTTTCATCAAGCTCATAGGCTTCTTCTGGCAAAAAAGGCTCCTTATAAAATCCTGTGGAAAATAATATGTTCATTCCTGTATCTTTAGATACTCTTACCATATAATCAACATTTCTTCCCATGCCTCTGTTGGTAACATCGATTATATTATTCACACCTTTGCTTTTAAGCTCTTTAAATTCCAGAACTGTTTCATCATAGCAATTTAAATTGCAGTCATCATTTTTCTTAACACCTGACAAATCTATGGTTACATGTTCATGACTATAGGTGATTCCATCTACTAACTTCATCTTCATTCCTCCTTTTCAAAGTAATATTTCAGGGAGGTGAAAACACCTCCCAAGAATATTTTTTATTTACTTGGTAAATAAAGTCCTACTACATATAAAATGTTTATAAGTATACCTACAGCTATAGCACCTACAGGACCTACAGCCATATCAACAATAGGCTTCTTAGAAGTCTTGTTTAATACGTATATACCAACTACTACAAATAATCCTAGTCCTGGAGCCATAGCATTAGCTGCCATCATACCACCTACAAGAAGAGCCACTTCCAGCACTCTGCTCATTGCTGTTCTAATATTATCTCCAGCTTTTCTGATACCAGGGAATTTGTCCATTCCTTTTGCTAATACAGTTAAAAGTACTATTTCCAATGCCATTACTGCTGCACCGGCAATAAATGCTACAAGTGGATTTCCAACTAAAAGAAGTCCTACTACAAAAACGAAAGTCATTCCTGCTGGAGCATATACTCCTGTGGTGATTGCTGTAGTAGCTACAAGTGGAATAAATCCTATACCTCTTGCAAATGCAGCCATAGCAGCTTCAATATTTTTTCCTTCCTTTAATAAGTTTAAAGAAATAGGGTCTCCTGCTAATAAGGATAAGCTAGTTGCTGCAGAGATTAAACCTCCCATTACAACTAATATAGGTAGGTTCTTTTTAATCTTTGCAACTCTTTCGCTGAAGATTGCAGTTAAATCAACTTTTGGAGCATTTGGATCAGGTTTTTCTCTCATAGCAAATATGATTAAAATTATCATACCTGCAAGAAGAGCCATTCCTTCTGGATTTAAAGCAACATTTACTCCATTAACTTTGAATTTACCCCAGTATTGAATAAACTGTCTAACAAAGAATGAAATACCAAGGGTTATAGCTCCGTTTTTCATACCAAACTGGTAAGCTACAACTAGAGCTGGGAACACTGCAAAAGCTGCATTTATTGGATCTCCAACTTTTCCTAGGTCTGACAGGAAATTAACTGGTAATTTTGCAAATAAGTCCACTACAACCTTAAGTCCTGCCACTATACCTATTCCATATAATGCACCTACAACAGCTGCTATTATAACTCCCTTTTTACCTTTAGGGCACCAGGTACCTATAATATCAGTTCCTAGTAATATACTATGTATCAGTATTATTGTTGCGGCTACAGATACCGGTATACCGAAACCTATTACAAGTCCAAAACCTAAAGCAAAGGAGGTTGCCGCCAGTGCTTTTTTATCCATTCTTCCTTCTAAGTACTCAGGCATTATTGGTCTCAATCCGTCATTAAATACAGCAACGCCAAGATTTGCAAGTACCGCAGCCAAAGCTCCTAAAAGAGCAACTATAATATAACTAAGATAACTCATTCATTATCCCCCTCTTATATGATATTTATGTTAATTAATATTAACCGTTAATAATAGTGTTTATAATTACAGGCACAACTGTATCAGCATGCTGTGGAGTGAATCCAAAAGCTTTTTTGCCAGATTTTATCTCCTGAATTATTTCTGCATCGCTTCTGATTTTTCCAGGCATTGAAACTGTAGCGCATAAATTCATACCAAGAAGTGCAATAGCCATAGCTAAAGCTCCTCCTCCTCCGGTGTTACAAGCTCCTAAATAGTAATCTGCCTGACCTGTCTTCACCGCCATAGCTGCTTCAATATCGCCTTTAACTTCTACTACAGCTTTATCACCTGCTGCCTTTCTGGCTATAGAAGCTACCAATTCCTTATCGATTTGACCTCCTACTACTATCCTTAACATAAAAACCCTCCTAATATATTTTTTATTTAGATAATAAAGTGCATAAATGCATTAATACAAAGCTTTTTTCAGAATCAGGTATATTAAGCTCCAATTCCTTTTCTAACAAATCCAGTACCTCTTGAGATTTATTAAATTCCTTTTCACTTTTCAGCTGTTCCAAAATAAAATCATCCATATGTTCTACTGGATTACCTTCCGCAATCCTTTTTAAGGCTATGGACATATGAGTCACAAACATGGCTCCGTTTTCTTCTGTAAGTTCTATCCCAAACTTTTTCTCAAGGCATTTAATCATTGCTAGTATTTTTTCGTAAATTTCTTCATTTATTTGTCCTGCGTCTTTTAAAATATTTAATCTTAAAGTTAAATCCATAAATACCTCCTGTACAATGTACTGAATATTGTATATTAAATCTAAAAGGAAAATTAATAGTTGGGTATTAATTCACCTTTTATTACTTTGTCCTGTAATTCTAAAACCTTGTCCTTAAATATAAACTTTTTCAGCAGTTTATTAAAGGAAGAATTTTTAGAATTTGCAACTATAACAGCATTGGTATCTTTATAATAGAAATTTTCGTTATTTATAGGAGTATAATGTACATTTATATTCCTGTCCTGCAGGTCATCCTTGTTCCATATAGCTGCATCGATTTTACCTTTTACTACGCTGTTTAGGATTTGAGAGTATATTAACGGAACAAATTTTACCTGCTTATCTTTAGTGTGAAACTTAGTCAGCAGCACCTGATCCAGGGAAGAATCGTCCATTCCTATTCTCATTCCGTCTTCTATTGCGTTTTTAGTACTGTCGCTGAAAATTATAATATGCTCATTAACGTAGGTATAGTTTCCAAACTCGCTAATTATTTCGATACTATATCCTTTATCTATATAGTATTCCGCTGCCAGTTTTGATATTACGGCAAAATCATACCTTTCTTCCATAAGAGCTTCTATCCTGAAATTTGCTCCCCTCATATATGCCAGACCTATAGAAAGATTTGAAGTGGCCAAAGTATTATATAATCCTGTGGCTAAACCCTCATAAACCTTTGAATAAGGAAGAGGCATAACTCCTAAGATAGTTTTTATATCTGCTACATCTAAAAGCTTAAGGTAGTCTATAAAAGTGATAAATGTTCCTAAATGACCTCTAGGTTCTAAAGTTACAGCCTTATAATCCTGAAGAAATTTTAAAGCGCACTGTATGGTTCCTCTTGCAGTGCCGTAATCTTCAGCAAGCTGAGCTACAGTTTTTATTCTGTCTCCCTGGTCTTTAGAAAGCATTTCTCTGGCTATCTTTACTGTTATTATTCCATTTTTCTGCATAAGTTTATTTTTTACATCCATAACAACACCAACTAATGTACAAAATTCTGTATACTGCTTGTTTTTATATTAGCATAGAGAGAAAACATTTTCAAGTATTTTTATTAAATAAATTTTAAAGCCGTGAAGGGAGATTGCTTCACGGCTCATTATATGTTTTAATTATTAAGTTCTGAAAATAACTTCTTCACGGCTGAACATATATCTTGCAAATAATATTGACATCACAATGTACACCCCAATCCATGCAAAGGTTATTACTATATGCACCGGATTATAAATTCCCACTAAAGCCTCCTTGATTAAACTTATAGCATTTACCAATGGAATATTAAAGGATGCAGATGATATGTTTTTTGCATCCATCATATAAGCTGAGTAAGCAGGTATAAATGCAATTATCATAAGAGGTGAAAGGTAGGTTTGAGCCTCTTTAAAGGAGCGGGCGTAAATACTGATTGCAAGCTCCAAAGCCCCAAAAACCATGGTAACGGATATTGAAACCGCTGCTATCAAAACTATAGTTTGTATTGGTAAACTTACCCCTGAAGTACTTCCAAATAAGCTTTCATTCTGCCTCATAGCTATTATTATTCCCACTAGGGAAGCCAGGGCAGTTATTATTCCCATAACGGTGATAGCCCAAAACTTACCCCATAAAATAGATAGTCTTCCTGCCTTTGTAGAAAGGAGCGGCTCTAAAGTTCCTCTTTCCTTCTCCCCTGCCCCTAAATCTGTTGCTGCTGCCATAGGCCCGGTTACGCTGTATATTATTAGGAATAAAGGAAGCATAAGAGATATCATCAAAATTCCCTGACCCTCATTATCCTTAACAGCAGTGTGTATTTCCGGTACAATAGGACTCAATATTCCCGTATCGATCCCTCTCTTATCAAGTCTCTCTTTTATAATGTACTTAGAATACTCCTCCATATAAGAATTAATAATACCAAAAGCCGTCATAGATCCCTGAGATGAATTATCATAAGTTATTTTAAGTTTAGAAATCTGTTCCTGTGAAATCTTTGAATCAAAATCCTTAGGAATTTCCATAGCTAATGCCAGTTTACCGCTCTTCACATCCTCTTCAGGATTTTCTGATTCCACCGCATTTATGTTTTCCTTTGACATGATAAATTGTCCAAATCCGCTATTACCTTCATCTTTAACAGATATCTTTATGTTTTCCTTTGCGCTTTTCATAGATTTATTCATGCTTTTTCCCATAACACCAAATAATACAGGCATCATGAGCAAGGGAATTAAAATCCCCACTAATAAAGTTTTCTTGTCTCTAAACATATCTTTAAGCTCTTTTTTAAGCACTATAAGCATCGTTTTATTCATTATGACCACCTACCAATTTCATGAAAACCTGCTCCAAGTCTTCATTATTATACTTTTTCTTTAAGTAGTCTGAAGTACCCTCTTCCAGTATTTTACCTTTACTTATGATAACTATCCTGTCACATAGCTTTTCTACTTCATTCATACTATGGCTGGAGAATATAATTGATTTATTATCTTCTTTGCACTTTAAAATAAAATCCTGAACTATTTTAGATGCAGTTACATCCAAGCCAATAGTTGGCTCATCGAAAAGCATAACAGATGGACTGTGTACTATGGATCTTGCTATAGCAACCTTCTGCTTCATTCCTCTTGAAAATTTTCCTACCCGTCTTGTTATATACTCCTTCATATCAAGCATCTCCGTAAGGTAATTTATGCTCTTTGTTGCTTCCTCTTTCTTCATACCGTTGAGTTCTGCAAAGTACATTATATTTTCATAAGCTGTGAGCCTATCATAAAGACCCACTTCCCCTCCAAAAAGTATACCGACTTCCTTCCTAACCATTTCCGGCTGCTTAAGTATATCGTATCCTTCTATAACTGCAGTGCCGCCAGTAGGCTTAAGCATTGTAGCAAGCATCCTTAAAGTAGTAGTTTTTCCTGCTCCGTTTTCTCCCAAAAGACCTAATATCTCGCCTTTAGACACATTAAAGCTTATTTCATCTACCGCTTGGACTTTTTTAAAGCTTTTACTTAAACTCTTAACTTCTATCATTCAATTCCCCACTTTCCTACTTATCTGAATATGCACAACCTTATTTTAACCAAAATGTAAAAAAATGTACACCCTTTACGGTGTACATTTTCCGAATTATTATTGGTGCTCCGTCAGGGACTCGAACCCTGGGCACCCTGATTAAGAGTCAGGTGCTCTACCAACTGAGCTAACGGAACATTAAATTTGGAGCGGGTGATGGGAATCGAACCCACGTAGCTAGCTTGGGAGGCTAGAACTCTACCATTGAGTTACACCCGCATGTCCTTGCAACAAAATTAATTATAAATAATGCTGAGAAATAGTGCAAACCCCATCTAAGCTGTTTTTTATGATTTTAGCCTGTATGGTTTAATTATTATTAATTTTCTCCACTATACTCCTATCTGTAAAAATACTCACGGTATTGTGAATATTATAATTCCCTTACACACCTTTAAAAGTAATTTAAAAATTAAAAAATGAGGATTTAAATACAAAAATGCATCTAAATCCTCATTAATACTGGTTTGGCTAGGATAGCAGGATTTGAACCTGCGCATACTGGAGTCAGAATCCAGTAAACTAGCGTTATTCTTTATCCGTTATATTATAAGGTTTTATACAATTTTATACTTAAATTAGTACATGGATTATCTTTCCCTAAATAATACCATTAAAATGAGGATACCGCAACCATATTTTTCATAAAAAAAATGCTTCTAATCACTCTTGTTACACATCTATACAGTCTACATTCACGTGCTCTTCAATCTATTCAATTACCCTAAACGACCTTAGGTATTACTGTTTAACATTCCAAATGACACTACAATGAACCCAAAACAGGTGCGCTTATAATATATATTCACTTTTTATTTTCCCACTTTTTAACCATTCTATAGAAGGTGTTAGGTTTTAAATCTAAATTATTCATTGTTTGAACCGCTGTTTGATCCCCAGCTTTCCAGGATTCATATTCAGCTTCGAAATTATCCGGAAATTCTGTCGCTTTACGTCCCAGGTGACGCCCTTTTGCTTGTGCTGCTTCTATTCCCTCCCTTTGACGCTCTTTAATCTTATTTAAATCTTCTTCAGCCGTGATTAACTCCCAATCAACAAGGAAATTAATCATAAATTTACTCATGTTGTTGTTTAATTTATATAATTCCTCTAACATGGGACGATTTAACACATAAACCTTAACCCCAGCGGCCAATAATTCCGCAAATTCCTTTCTTCCTTCTATATAATTACGTCCGAAACGGTCAACTGAGGCCACAATTATATTATCTCCGGCATTTACTACTTCCTTTAACAGTTTGTAGTTAGGTCTATCAAAATTTTTACCTGTTTTCTTCTCTTCCATAACGATTAACTGATCCTTATTAAGTCCCATACGTTGACAGAAGCTTTCTAAATTCTGATTTTCTAATTGCCTGTCTAATTTCTGTTTCTTTGTTGTACTGATCCTTAAATAATAAAACCATCTTGACATCTTACAAAACCCCTTCTTATATCCCACTTATATACCGTTTTGGTATTGGTGCTATTTAACTGTTTATGTACTGTCCAGGGACGGTTATTAACTACTTATGTATTGTAAGTTAACTGCCCCCGACTTTAAAATTTATTTTATATATTTTCTAGGCGCTTGACCTACCATAGACACACCCCCGTCCCCCCGTCCTATCCCCCTTTAAGTTTCTCCTTAATCATTCCTTTACTATGTTGTTTTAAACGCTCTATTTTAATCCATATGCGCTTTTTATTTATCCTTAATGATTAGTATCTGTTTAATTTAAAGTGTCTTAAAACATCTTTAAACACTTTACTATAATCATTTAATCTGTTTAGTTTTCTAGGTATACAGCATGAATAATATTGTGTCAAATAGTTATTTATAATTGTGACACATTTCATATTTCTATTTTATACTATACGACATGGTCTTAAGCCGCATTAAATCACGGTTGTAAAAACATTTCAAATAGTATACCTTCTGACACACTAAAAAAGGGCATAAAAAAAGAAGGGACGTAAATAAATACGTTCCCTAAACAGTGTTATATTCCCAGGTTCTTAAACATTTCTTCAGCTGTAATATTAACTTCTTCTGTAGCTGTGATCTCCTGGACATCTTTTAAACGTCCCTGGTTCTTCAGGATTAATTCAGCAGCTTTAAGCTGTACTTTTTCACTCTTACTATTTAAAAGCTTTGTAACAGTCTGATAAGCGTCAGGAAGAACAGCTCTCTGAAATTCGTCGGCTATCTCCTGTAAATAATCGTTAAAATCCTTACGCTGTTTCCAACGATATATAGTAACTCTGTCAATTCCATTTTCTTCTGCTATCTGATATTCAGTTTTATTCATAATATCCTTCGTTACTAATTCTGTGGCGACTTTTTTCATGGTTGCGTCCAGCTTCTTTCTGCGGGTAATTTTATCTTCCATTTCTCTTAAATTCTCCTTTCTACTTATAAATAAAAAAATACCTTCTGTGTTAAAAAGTAAAACAACTCTTAACAACAAAAGGACATACTTATTCATTAATACTATAATAACTATTTAACTCTTTGCCGTTTATTTTAGTTTATTTTAGTTTATTTAACCGTTTATTTACCGTTTATTTTAGTCTATTTAACTGTTATTTACTGCTTATTTAACGTCTATTTAAGTGTTATATTTTACAGTTATTTACCTTTATTGTTTACCGTTAGGTAATCAGTTTGTGATGTTTTACTTTTGTCACATCTTTAACACTTGTATAATACGTTTTTGATGATTTTTACTTACGTTCTTATGCTGTTTGTAGGCTGTTTGTGTACTGTTTTTATTTACGGTTTTAAGCCGTTTGTAAGATATAGTTTGTGGCTTTTTCTTTCTATACACTAATGCAACTGAAGAGTTAAAATGTAACTACTTTTTTTAAATGTTAACAGAAATTTAAGAATAAATATATACTTACATTTTACGGCTTTGGCTGTTCTTTTTTTACGGTTCTTTTAATCTTCTTTATTCCCCACAAATAAAAAAATCCCCACAGTTTTAAGCCGTAGGAATACATTTATTAATCTGTTTTACTTTTTGCACTTATTTATAATGTATTAAAAATTACACTTGTTTTACTTTTGTCATACAGCCTAAAACGGCTATATACAAAGGATTACCTATTTATGTACTTATTTTAGTGTTTTAAAAACGTCCTATGACGGCAGTTTTAAACAGTTGTAAGGCAGTTAAAACTATATTAAGGAATTAACCTTTACCGCATAGGACGCTTTTTAATGAACATCAAGACATCAACTATTATATCATATTTGTAAATAAATTGAAAGTAAAAAAAATAAGGCGGCAGCTTTTAACCGTCGCCCTTCTCATTAACTTCCTATAATTCTGTTATAGAGCTTTATTATATTGTAATAGTGCCGTTGTAGACGGTCAACTCTACTCTTATTTTTCTGTGTATAGAACAACAATGACGTATGAATATTCGAATATAAATCTAGTATTAAATGGTCTAAATCCGCAGATTCGCCGTTATCATAACCATTTAATAATAGGAATACACTTTCCTTTACATTTCTTAAATATGTAGCTTCAAAAGTATCTGTTTCCGATTCTGTAAGCCATGTTTCAACAAACTTATAAATCTTATTTAATTCTGTAATCTCCTCAATGGTTAAATAATCTTTAATTCTCTTAATCATTGTAACAATTCCTTAATATTAACTCTTATTTAGCAAAATAAGCCTTTAATATAAGAACCCATTCTTTTACTTTGGTTTCGTCCATCATTCCTACTTGTCCCGAACTTATATAATTACTTAACCTTTGCTTTGAAATCCCTAAAAGTTTTGCTACTTTAGTATAAGGCACTCCATATTTAACACTTATAATTTTAATATAATCTAATATGTTAACCTCATCTAAGAAGCTTGTTAATTTAAATAGGTTCATGTTTACATCTAACTCGTTAATCATTTATTCTTCCTCCTTAATAAATACTAAGCTGCTGCTTGAAGTACAGCAAAACTTCTTGGATGCCCTACCTTCACCCCAAAGGTAAAATCAATTCTAGTTCTAAGGACAGGTTTACTGTCCAATTCTCCTAGATCTCTTATAGACAAACCACCGTTTGTAAGCCCTTCTATATATTTAACTCCATACCTTACAGCTACAATAACCCCATCTTTTAAATGTTCGGTCAAAGCAATTTCAACACCATTAAATTTTGTTACAGGCTGTCCAAACTTGTTGGAGTCTACAACTATGTTATAACCCATATTATGAAATACAAAATTCAGCTTTCTTCTTGTCGCCTTGTTCATATATAAAAACTCAGCACCACCGTGAACACCATCTATTAACTGATATAATAAATCCATGTCTCTTTCAACATCCACCTTATTACCCGATAAACTTCCAGTTATAGCTGTACCCTTCTTCCCTTCCATTAACAGCGTTAATAAGCCTTTTGGAATGTGTCCGATTCCATTTCCATTGAAAAAGGCTTCTTCAACAGTGGAAGCAACAGCTTCAGCTTTTATCGTAGTTACTTCGGATCTTAGATCTGTTATATTTTGCCCATATACTAATACTAAATCAACATCAGCGTCCGCTCCGCATGGCTCTAGCTCAAACACTTCAGTTTCAAATTCAACAAAATCGCTGTTATATCCGGTGTAAAGATCCCTAAAATCCACCTTAGGTAGTAGAGTATTTAAATTTTGCCTATAAACTAACGCTCTAACTTCTTTAAATGGAATATGCTCTAAAACCTTACTTTCCCTTTCCATAACGTTTATTACACCAGCTAACAAATGTTCCTGGGAAGCATTCTTCGCACTAACTTTACTTAAACTCATTTCATTACCCCCTAGTTTGTTTACAAAGGTACAAATACCTTCTCACTTACTAGGTCAACTAACGGCTTAAAATGTAACTATTTTTGTCAAACTTTTTTTAATAATTTTTACTATAGTAAAAGTTGTTTTTACTTTTTAACACGTAAAGAAGCAGTTAATATATAGTATAAATGAAATTATATATAGTATCTTTACGTGTTAAATTTGGCACCATAAATTTAAATTTGTTTTATGAGTTTACTAATTAAACAAATATATTTACCTTTTAATGTATTTTAATTGTAAATACTGCACTCATAGACACTAAATAACAACATAATAATTACATTTAACAATTGTATCAACTTTACATAAATATCTTTATTATATATGTATTAATTTAACCATAATATATTTTTGATACTTATTGTAGTACCCCTTTAGGTTATAGCTTTAGCTATTAGCATATAATTATTTATATATTAGTTATTTATATATTAGTTATTCATTCTATGTTAATTTTAACACTACCCCTATAATCAAATTTAACACTACCCCCATGCATAATTTTAACACCTTCTATTTAAAGGATGACAAAAGTAAAACAAGTATAATTTTAATACAGTATAAATAAGTGCAAAAAGTAAAACATCTTTAAATTAAGCCTTATTATCTGTTTTTTTAATTTTTTTCAAGTACTTTTCTTCATAAATGTAATAAACTTTATATTCATTTGTTGCAATATGAGCGTGGGTATGTCTACCACCTTTTTTTAATAATTTAACTAATCCTATGCTATATAATTTATTTAAACATCTAATAACTGTGTGTTTCGTTTTAATTCCGGTAAATTTCATTATTGTTTCTTGGCTTGGATATGGATCTTTCTCTGAATTGTGGGAGTACCTTAATAAACATTCATATACAAGTTTCTCCTGTGATGTTAGTCCTATCTCTGTAAGTAACGGATGTAACCAGTTAGGAATAATATAATATTCTCCACCTTCGCCGCACACTTCTCCATATGACCGCTCTATTATTTGTACCTTCCCCTTAATCTCTCCCTCTTTAGCGTCAATACTTTTTTTAGTTCTTTTAAATTCTTTCACTTTAACCACTCCTTTTTTACTTTACATAAACCTATTCAGAATTTAGAAGTACCTGTGACAACTTTTTTTAAATAATTGAGGATCAAGCCTTCCGGACTGACATAATAAACCTACCTATATTACAGTAAAATAACTAAAAATAACTGTAACATAAGTAGGTTTATTAATTAATGTAAATAGTTGAGTGTTCAATGCCACCATTCTTTAATACCTTTGTTATAAACTGCTCCCACATTAATAGCTTTACCATAACAAGCTTGTCCATTATGTATAATTGCCATTAACCACCAGCGATTTACCGCCCCAAGCTACCACCATGACTATTATTTACAGGGTATTGGCTGCCACTCACCATACGACACGTAAACACCTTCCAAGGAATATAACAAAGGTAATTCTTCCTTGCTTTACATGATAGCTGATTTTTTGCAGTGGCTCAGCTTACCGGTCAAGTTTATACTGTTATTAGGCTTCCAGTACCTATACCTGTCATTAAAAAAGAGTATAGGAAATACAGCCTTGACATCTATTCTTTTTTTCAATAGAATAATGATAAGGTTGTATATAATTTAAATATTAAATTTTTAAGGTTGTATGTGCTTTAATATTTAAGTTGTATCGGTTTTTAATTATGTGCTAGAATCTGTTGTTTTAATTTTGTCCTCAACAGACTCTAGCTTTTTCTTTTTTAAAATTGTCTATTTGTTTTAATTTTGTCCAATACGATCAACAATTAATTTATCAATATATTTTTCAACATACTTATAGGAAATAGTTCCGGCCGTTAACCATTCATAAATTCCATGACATATGTCCTCATAGGTAAAATGACTTTCAATAAACTCAATTTTTTCATTCACAATAGTTTCAATTTCACTGTTAATAAATTCATCAGTTTGTAACCAATGCTCAATACCACTCCATAGTGTTTCTTTATTCATTTAAAATGCTCCTTTTGTTGATTATCTTGTTCGCACATTCTACATTTTTTATGCTATTCAAGTAGCTTCTCTAGTACATTTGCCTGTCTATGCTTTTCTTGTATTGTCTTTGTATCTAGTTGCACATATTTGCGTGTAGTAGATAATTCAGTATGTCCCATAATCCTTTGCAGGGAAAATATATCCATTCCAGCCTTAACTGCATTCGTTGCATATGTGTGTCTTAACATATATAATGTGCAGCGGAACCCAGCCTTTTGTGAATACCTATTCATTGCACTTCTTACTCCTAAATAACATGAGGGCATACCGTATTCATTGATAAATACATAATTACTATTATTTTTATTAGATATTTTAATTAATTCATTCAACAACCTTGCTACACGCTTAGATATAGGCAAAAACCTCTCAGTCCTTGTTTTGGAATTGGTAGCTTTAACGGTTACAATACTATCGTTTAAATTAATATCCTCAACTTCTAATGCAAGCGCTTCCTTTATCCTAATACCTGTATCCAAAATAGTTAAAAATAGTGTATAATCTCGTAATCCCGTAAAGGTTGTAGTATCTATTTGTTTTAGTAATTTCTTAACTTGCCCAGCATCTAAGGCTGTTATTGTATCTTTTGGTGTTTTCATTAATTTAATTTTTTTATTGAAATTCTCCTTTAAATATTCTTCTTCTTTCAACCAATTTAGATAAGATTTAATATACCTTAATCTAATATTTATAGTGTTATTACTATACTTCTTTTGCAATTTCATAAAGTTAATGTATTCAATAAAATACTCTACCTTTAACATCATGGACTCTTCTAGTCCCAACACTTGCTTCAAATAGTAATCTAGGGTTTTCTTATACCTTCTGTAGTCATTCAAAGTTACATCAGATAAGCCTTGAAGCATTTTAACCTTTAGAAATACATAAAATAAATTATTAAAATTTCCAATGGTTAATTTATCATGGATATCTTTGGATATTGGATTAATTTCAATAATTTTATCTAGTTTTATGCGATTATTCCCCATTTTCTCACATCCCTTCTATGAAATATTTATTTAGATAACGCATGGACTACTATTATAAAAAAAGCAAAAAAAAATGAGGATTTAAATACAAAAATGCATCTAAATCCTCATTAATACTGGTTTGGCTAGGATAGCAGGATTTGAACCTGCGCATACTGGAGTCAGAATCCAGTGCCTTACCGCTTGGCTATATCCCATCACTTAATTTACTTACGAATTTTATTATAATTACTATAAAATAAAATGTCAACCTAAATCAGCATTTTATTCTTATTAAAAAATGATTTTATCTGCCTTTCACTAAAGCATATTAATCTTATCCCCTTTATGAATAAATTGAAATTACAAAATAAATATTTTATAATTTAATTACTAGCATATGTATTTATTTTATTAAGTTGGGAGGAATTTTATTGAATTTATGTGAAGTTTGCGGTAAAAAAGCAGATAAACATCATATAATATATAAAAGTCAGGGAGGCATTGACTACCCGCTGAATTATAAATATCTGTGCCCAAACCATCACAGAGGGAAACACGGCCCTCATAAAAATATAAAAATAGATTTAGAATACAAATTAGAGCTTCAAAATAAATTAACAGATATATTAAATAATGAATACTACAGTGCAGAAGACTTGGCAGTAATTTTAGATATTTCACGAAGCCGCTTAAAAAAAATCTTACGGTATTCAAAGCTATATAAGGAAGGCTATAAAAGCAGTGATGTCATATATATACTCATGGGAAGGCGTATCTATGACGAATACATGCTGGAGGATTTAGAATTAGAAAGTCTCTTAGCCAACTTTTAAGCTGAATATATTTCATCTTTATCGGATTAAAATTAATCCAAATAATATTTAGGAGTGGTGATATGAAATACAAGATTGAAGGAACTCCCCTGCCAGTAGTTATATGTACCTTGGAACCTGGAGAATCCATGATTACAGAAAGAGGCTCTATGAGCTGGATGACCGCCAATATAAATATGGAAACTACCAGTAATGGTGGAGCTAGCAAAGTGTTTGGTAGAATGTTTTCAGGAGAGGCTCTGTTTCAAAACAGATATACTGCTAGAAATACTCAAGGAACTATTGCTTTTGCTTCAAGCTTTCCCGGGTCAATTAAGGTTTTCGATATAACACCCAATAACGGAATGATAGTCCAAAAGTCTGGTTTTCTTGCTTCTGAAGAAGGAGTTAGCCTGTCTGTACATTTTCAAAAAAAGCTAAGTTCCGGTTTCTTTGGCGGCGAAGGCTTTATCATGCAGAGGCTTTCAGGTCAAGGAACAGCCTTTGTAGAAATAGACGGACACGCTGTAGAATACACCCTTGCTCCTGGAGAATCTATGATAGTAGATACGGGCTATCTTGCCGCCATGAGCGAAACCTGTACTATGGAAGTCGTAACTGTTCCTGGAATAAAAAATATGCTTTTTGGAGGAGAAGGACTATTTAACACCGTAGTAAAGGGACCTGGAAGAATTATTCTTCAGACACTGCCTATAAGCTCTGTAGCAGGTTCTTTAAGACCTTTCTTTCCCTCAGCTAAATAAATTACAGATTAATATAAATAGAAAACTGGAAATCTATATAGATTTCCAGTTTTTATTATTTTTTAACTATAGTTAAAGATATTGTAGTTTTTATATAATTTTTATAATAAAAATAAAAAAATCCATGGATAATCCAAAATCTTAACCATGAATTTTCTTTGGAGCGGAAGACGGGATTTGAACCCGCAACTTTCACCTTGGCAAGGTGACACTCTACCGTTGAGTCACTCCCGCAAACATGGTGCAGGTGAAGGGAGTCGAACCCCCACGCCGTAGGCGCTAGATCCTAAGTCTAGTGCGTCTGCCAATTCCGCCACACCTGCATTTAAACCACATTTATTATTATACATAATTAATTCATAATTACAATAGTTTTTTACTAAATACCATAAAAACCCCTGTACTCTTATCCTAAAGCTACGTCTAAAATCATCATAACAGTAAATCCAATCATCGCCGCCATAGTAGATATGTCAGTTTCTCCATCATGCTGAGCTTCAGGGATAAGTTCCTCTACTACTACGAAAATCATTGCACCAGCGGCAAAGGATAATGCAAAAGGAAGAATTTGTCTCATAGAAATAACAGCAAAAGCTCCAATCACTCCCGCTATAGGTTCAACTATACCTGAGGCCTGACCATACATAAAGCTTTTTAAAGGAGAAAAACCTTCTCTTCTTAATGGCAAAGATACTGCTGCTCCTTCAGGAAAATTTTGAATTCCTATACCTATTGCTAAGGCTACTGCCCCGGCTAAAGTAGCTGAAGGAAGTCCGGCAACTGCCGCTCCAAAAGCTACCCCCACCGCTAAACCTTCCGGTATGTTGTGGAGGGTTATTGCAAGAACTAATAGCACACTTCTCTGCCAGCTTGTTTTAACACCTTCGCTTTCATCTCTTTCAAATCCTAAATGAAGATGAGGAAGAAATTTATCAACTAACAGTAAAAATAATCCTCCTGACATAAAACCAGCAGAAACCATAACCCATGGTGTTTTCCCTAAGGATTCAGCCATTTCTATAGCAGGATTTAATAGTGACCAAAAACTTGCGGCAATCATTACCCCTGCTGCAAAAGCCAGCATGGAATTTAATATTTTTTTACTTACATTTTTAAAAAAGAAAACAAGTGCTGAACCTAAAGCAGTAAGCCCCCAAGTGAACAAAGTAGCTAAAAGAGCCTGAATTACCGGATTTAAGTCTTTAAACCATTCCATTTATTACTCCTCCTTTAATAATAATAATAATAATAATTACCAATCATTGTTAATTTTTAAACTCACATCCTAATATACTATTATATTCTTAACTACCCCTGCTGTAAACTAATTATATTCAGGTTTTTATTAACTAATAATGATTATTAATAATTGACTAATTACTTAAGGTTTGCTAATATGTAAATATAATGTTGAGTAGTTTACTCTGAATTAAATAACAAGGAGTGACATATATGTCAGATTTAATATTAGAAGTCAATAACCTGCACACAGCAGTAGATGAAAAAGCTATTTTAAAAGGATTGAATTTAAAGGTTAATAAAGGTGAAATACATGTAGTTATGGGTCCAAACGGAGGTGGAAAATCCACTCTGGCAAATACTATAATGGGACACCCTAAATACTCTATTACAGAGGGTCAAATCAATTTTGAAGGTGAAAATATTAACGAGCTTAAAGCTAATGAAAGAGCAAATAAAGGAATATTTTTATCCTTTCAATACCCGGAAGAGGTTGAAGGCATAACTGTAGAAAACTTTTTAAGGAGTGCAAAAAGCGCTTTAACCGGAGAAAACATAGGTTTTATGAGTTTTAAAAAGCTTCTTAGAGAAAAGATGCAGCTTCTTCACATCACTGAAGAATACGCTTCAAGATACTTAAACGTAGGATTTTCAGGAGGAGAAAAGAAGAAGAACGAAATTCTTCAGATGGCTGTTCTAAATCCTAAGCTTGCTATACTTGATGAAACTGATTCAGGGCTTGACGTAGACGCTGTAAAAATCGTTGCTGAAGGCGTTAAAGTCTTTAAAAACGATGAAAATGCCCTTATCATCATCACACATAATAATAAGATATTGGAATACTTAGAACCAGACTTTGTCCATGTTCTAATTGACGGAAAGATTGTTAAGACAGGCGACAGCAAACTTGCTAATGAAATTAATGAAAAAGGTTATGAAGAGTTCAAGCATGAGCTCATATCCTAAGGCGGTGATTATAATATGGAATCAAGAGAAAAAACTCATATAGAAGATCTGGATAGAGGTATATATGATGTAAGGAATGAAGATAAATATACCTATAAATCAGAAAAAGGTCTTACTAAAGAAGTTATATTAGAAATTTCGAAAGAAAAAAATGAACCTCAGTGGATGACAGATTTCAGACTTAAATCCTTAGATATTTATAATAATATCAATCTTCCTACCTGGGGACCGGATTTGTCGGAGCTGGATATGGATAACATAGTTACCTATGTTAAGCCTAATACCGATATGAAAACCTCTTGGGAGGATGTTCCCGAAGAGATAAAAAACACCTTTGAGCTTTTGGGAATCCCTCAGGCTGAACGTGAATCCCTGGCAGGAGTAGGAGCTCAATATGATTCTGAAGTGGTTTACCACAGCATACGAGAGGATTTAGTTAAGCAGGGAGTAATATATACTGACATGGATACTGCTGTAAGAGATTACGAAGATATAGTTAAACAGTATTTTATGAAGGTAGTGCCACCTAATGACCACAAATTTGCTGCACTTCACGGTGCAGTTTGGTCCGGAGGTTCCTTTGTGTATGTCCCTGCAGGAATAACTGTAGATATTCCCCTTCAGTCATATTTCAGGCTTAACTCTCCAGGTGCAGGACAATTTGAGCATACATTAATAATAGTTGAAAAGGGAGCGAAGCTTCACTTTATAGAAGGATGTTCCGCTCCTAAGTATAAGGTTACAAACCTTCATGCAGGATGTGTAGAACTTTACGTTAAAGAGGATGCCACCCTGAGATATTCAACCATTGAAAACTGGTCAAAAAACATGCTCAACTTAAACACAAAAAGAGCTACCATAGATAAAAACGGTACTATAGAATGGGTATCCGGTTCCTTTGGATCAAAGATTTCCATGCTTTATCCTATGAGCATTTTAAAAGGTGAAGGTGCAAAATCCGAATTTACCGGTATAACCTTTGCAGGCAAAGGTCAGATTTTAGATACAGGCTCCAAGGTAATTCACGCCGCACCATATACTTCCTCTACCATTCACTCTAAATCAATTTGTAAAGATGGCGGAGTGGCAAATTACAGGGGTGTGGTTAAGGTTACAGGAAAGGCCCATCATTCTAAATCCACTGTAGCCTGTGAATCCTTGATGCTTGATAAGCTTTCTAAATCCGATACTATACCTGTTATTAATTTAAATAACGACGAAGTAGACATCGGACATGAAGCTAAAATCGGAAGGATTAGTGACGAAGCTATATTCTATCTGATGAGCAGAGGTATAAGCGAAGAAGAGGCAAAAGCTATGATAGTAAGAGGTTTTGTAGAACCTATTTCTAAAGAACTTCCATTAGAATATGCCGTGGAAATGAATAATTTAATTAAATTAGAATTAAAAGGTACTATAGGATAGGAGGTGTAAGATATGCAGCAATCAATTTTTGAAAATATCAATAAAATTCCTGTAAGAACCTATAAATGGCTTCAGGTAAATGATATAACGTTAAAAAATATAGAGGTTCCGGAAATTAAACCCTATAAAAAGGATTATCTTCCCTCCTCTTCTAATTTAGGTGTTACTGTTCAATCTTCTTTAAATAATATTAAATTTTTAAATTATAATAAGGATTTTGAATATGGCGTAGGCGATGAGCTTACTAAAATGTCCGAATTAAGCAGCAACTGCGGTATGGTAGTGCAGAGCGTTAATGGAATACAGCTTACAGAGCCCATCGTTGCAGAATTTACTGCTGATAAGGATAACGAAGCCATAGTGGATAGTAATTTGATAATTGCTGAGGAGAACAGCAGCTTTACAGTGGTTCTTCAGTATAAGTCAGAGAAAGATATTGAAGCTTTTCACAACGGTATGACAAAGATATACGCCAAAGCGGGATCCCGTGTAAATGTAATTAAAATTCAGACTCTTAACAATGAATCTAATCACTTTGATGCATCCTTTGCCATCGTTGAAGGAAATGCTGAGGTAAATATAGTTTCTATTGAACTGGGAGCTAAAAACAGCATTACAAGCAGCCATACCTATCTAGTTGGAGATAATGCTGCTGCACATGCGGATACAATGTATTTGGGAAGCGGAAAAAGATATATAGACATGAATTATGTTATGAGCCACCGAGGAAGAAGATCAAGAGGTAATATACTTACAAAAGGTGTACTTCTTGATCAATGCGAAAAAATATTCAGAGGTACTATAGACTTCCAAAAAGGAGCTGTTCGCTCTAAAGGAAGAGAAGAGGAATATTGTATGCTTTTAAGCCCAAAAGCTAAAAGCGATGCAGTACCGCTGCTCCTTTGTGAAGAGGATGATGTAGAAGGAGAACATGCTGCAAGTGCAGGAAGAATAGATGAGTCCCAGCTATTTTATCTTATGAGCAGAGGCTTTGATGAAAAAGAAGCTAAAAGGATTTTCATAGAAGCATCCTTTGCACCTATATTGGATAAAATACCTATAGATTCCTTAAGAGATAATATTAAATCAGATATAAAAGGCCGCATTGAAAATGAATAAGGATTTTGATGTCAAAAGCTATATAAAAGATTTTCCTGTATTATCTCAAGGTTCTCAAGAAAAAAAACTGGTTTATTTAGACAGTGCAGCCACTGCTCAAAAACCTCAGCAGGTAATTAATTCTATCAAAGGATACTATGAAAAGATTAATGCAAACCCTCATAGAGGTGCATATTCTTTAAGCACCTCTTCTACAGAAGCTTATGATGAATCCAGAAGGGTTGTAAAAGAGTTTATCAATGCAGCACATGTGGAGGAAATAATTTTTACTAAAAGCTCCACGGAAGCTTTTAATCTCTTGGCTTACTCTTATGGGATGAATTATATAAATCCTGGAGATGAAATTCTCATTTCCATAGCAGAGCATCACAGTAATTTAATCCCCTGGCAGCAGGTAGCAAAAGCCAAGGGAGCAACTTTAAAGTATATGTATATTAACGATAATTGCGAGCTTACTTCAGAAGAGGTTAAAAATAAGATCACTAAAAATACAAAGCTTGTATCAGTGACTCGAATGTCCAACGCTTTAGGAACTATCTTCCCTGTAAAAGAAATAATTGAATATGCTCATGAAGCCGGTGCAGTAGTATGCGTAGATGCCGCTCAAAGCATCGCTCATACCGCAGTAGATGTACAGGATTTAAATGCAGATTTTTTAGTTTTTTCAGGCCACAAAATCATGGCTCCTATGGGAATCGGGGTATTATACGGAAAAAGAGAACTCCTTGATAAAATGCCTCCCTTCTTATTTGGAGGAGATATGGTAGAATATGTTTATGAACAGAACACCAGTTATGCTGATCTTCCCTTTAAGTTTGAAGGCGGAACTCAAAATGTGGAGGCAGCCATAGGACTAAAAGAAGCTATTTACTATATTAATTCCATAGGGATTAATAATATTGAAGCTCATGTTCAAGACCTTCTTCAATATGCTCATGAAAAACTGAAAAAGCTTGATATAGTAACATTGTATGGACCTAAAGAGCCCTCAAAAAAAGGAGGAATCATATCCTTTAATGTAAAAGATGTACATCCACATGATACTTCCTCTATCCTTGATTCATACGGTGTTGCTGTGCGGTCCGGCAATCATTGTGCACAGCCCTTAATGAGATATTTAAACATCAATTCCACCTGCAGAGCAAGCTTTTATCTTTATAATACCTATGAAGATGTGGATATCTTTGTAGATGCAATAAAAAATGTCAGGAGGTGGTTAGGATATGGATCTTAGTTCAATATATACAGAACTTATAATGGAACACAACTCTTCTCAACGAAATAGGAGGCACATTGATATGCCTGACGTTATAGAGAAAGGTCATAATCCGAGCTGTGGAGATGAAATTTCTTTAGAGGTTAAATTTAAGGATAATATTATTGAAGATGCAGCCTTTACAGGAATTGGATGTGCTATATCTCAGGCTTCCACCTCTATGATGATAGACCTTATTAAAGGGAAATCTAAAG
>NZ_CCXI01000094.1 GCF_000820705.1 Clostridium polynesiense
CTTATTAAAGGGAAATCTAAAGATGAGGCTCTTGAAGTTATTGAAACCTTTCTTGGCATGATTAAGCGCGAAGAAAAAACCGATGAAGAATTGGAAACCTTAGGTGATGCTGTGGTTTTAAAGAACATTTCAAATATGCCTGCCAGAGTAAAATGTGCGGTTCTTGCATGGCATACCCTTAAAGAAAGTATTAATAAAACAGGAGAAAACCGATGAAGAAATATGTTTGTGTTGAATGCGGTTATATATACGATCCATCTATAGGAGATCCCTCTTTTGGAATTCCTGCAGGAACTACCTTTGAAGATCTTCCTGAAGATTGGTTTTGCCCCATCTGCGGAGAAACTAAGGATTGTTTTGAAGAACTGTAACTGATATTAACATTAAAAATAAAGTCTGAGATTTCAGTATCTCAGGCTTTTACTTTTCATTGTCCAAATTGGTTTTAACAAATCTGTAAACGTTATAGATAACAATACAAATAGAAATAAAACTTAATACAAAAAACACAGCTTTATATAGATATACAGACTCTGATGGAATTGATTTTAATATTTCTATTCCCAGTATTTTCACTGCTATGCTGTTACCACCTATTATGGTGATAGTATTTAAATCAGAAAAAAATCTAAAAGTTCCCCAGGAAGCTAGTCCAAAAACTAATGATAAAAATATGTTTACTTTTCCTTTTAACTTTCTTTTTAATATTCCTATTGATTTCATAATTGCTCCTTACATATACAAATTTCGCTATATATATCATATATTGTAGCATATTGTAGAATATAATTAAATATATATTATCACTTGTTGTAAGATATTTTAAATACTTAATAATTTTTGCAAATTGTTTAAACATAAAATAAAAGAGCTTAAAAGGTTAGTTTCCTTAGCTCTTTTTTATTTTTATCTATTTATTTTTCGACATTTTTAGGTTTATAAAGATAGTAAGCTCCTAAAGTTGGAGAGGTGTTGCCATGTATTATTTTAAAACCATCTAAGGATTTCGTAAGCTCTTTTTCAAAGCTGCTTTTTACTATAGTACACTTGTTTAAAACACTCCCTATAATTCCTATTTTAACATTTGATTTTAAATTAAGCTTATTACAAACCTGTAAACTTATCCTTGCTAAATCCCTTCCGGCATTTTTCAAAATATTTATAGAAGCTTTATCCCCGCTTTCAGCAGTTTTAACCACCACTGTTGCAAGAGATGCTATTTCTGCTTTTCCTTTTGAATAGACAAATCCCTTTATCTGTTGAGGGCTTTTTAAGGAAAGAGCTTGTAGTACATTATTGGATAAATTGTCCAGAGGCATTAAATCATCCTCTCTGGAGGCCATATTCTTTATTGCTTCCATGGCTATATAATATCCTGATCCCTCATCTCCTATAAGGTGTCCCCATCCTCCTGCTCTTGCACTTTTATTATTATGAATACCATAGCATATGGAGCCTGTCCCTGCTATAGTAAGAATTCCATCTTCTCCTTTTAGCAATGCAGCTAAAGCAATATCAGCATCATTCATAACTTTAATTTCAGTATTAAATTCCTTTTTTAAAGCCTGATAAACTATTTCCTTATTATTACCGCTTTCCACTCCAGCCAGTCCTAAAGCAATAAATACGCATTCATCCCCTTTAAGCTCATCCCTGCATTTATTTATAGTATCAAGTATGTTACTTAATGCGGATCCCGCATCTGAAGAAAGGTTTCCAGCTCCCCCCTGAACTTTATACAGCTCATTTCCTTCTAAATCGTAAGCGACAGCTTCTGTTTTTGTCCCTCCACCATCTATTCCTATTATATACTTCATAGTACTCCTCCTAAGAACGAAATTTAAAGCCAGCTAAAAGCTGGCTTTATTTATTTATATGATTTAAATGCAAATTTTGACCGTGGTTCTAAATAGTCTAATAGCATTATTTCATCCTCTTTTATTCTGCCAACAACA
Source organism: Clostridium polynesiense (assembly GCF_000820705.1). Lineage (GTDB taxonomy): Bacteria > Bacillota > Clostridia > Clostridiales > Clostridiaceae > Clostridium_AA > Clostridium_AA polynesiense. Next base: position 1,956 of record NZ_CCXI01000094.1, read on the forward strand.
TTAGTCTTTCCTGAGTTATCCATATCCTTTAATGCTATTTGCAATTCTCCTGCATACTGCATGTAAAGGTTGTTCTCAATAAGTATATCTCCTCTTTTAATATCTCTTGTGTTAAAAGCCTTAAAATCTCTTCCTCTAAATTTAACCCTGCTTTGAGTACTTCTTATTAAATAATCAGATACATCTCCTCTATAGAAATGAAATTCATCAAAGACTATTGTTTTTTGAAGCTCATCTACCCCATCATATAATTCAGCATTAAAAGTCAAAAGGCTTGGGTTGACCTCAGATAAGGCTTTCATCTCTTCTTCTGAAGGATAACAATTTGATATTATCACATCGTCTATTAAACCTGTAGCAAATAAGTGCTTAGCTTGTACATCAATAGGAAGATTTCTATGAATTTCTAAAGTAGGTAAACCTTCCATAATTGGCCAAGGTCCAAATTCAGCATTATTTGAAGATACAAAAGCTGCAGTTCTTAGCCCGTGAGCTTTAAACTGTTGGCTGCTTTTAATAAAGTGTTCATAAGATAATCCCGCATAACGGTGAGGATAAAAATTATGACATCCAATAAGATTATCCTTATTGGGCTTAAAGCTCATAATGTTATCCAGATATCTTGTAACATTGCTCATATTCACTTCAATTTTTAAATCATATGGATTAAAAGTCATTATTGCTTCTTCATTTCCTGTAAACCCCATGTCCAGCCTGACTCCATAGGCTCCCATTTCATGAAAAAAGGATAAATCATTATAGCTTATTTTAAGCTCATTAAATATCCTGGGACTTATATCTACTATAACTTCCATCCCTTTTGAATTTGCATAACTCACTGTTTTTTTAAATCCTTTTAAAATAGATTCTTTGTCTCCATCTACGGATAAGAGGCAGGTGAACACTCTTTTGAAGCCATACTTAGCCGCCAAATCTATATAGTGCATATCTCTTTCCACAGAGGAATGCATTGGGTAGAGGGATATTCCTAATTTACTCATAGTTTCCTCCTATTCACTTACTAATATTTCTATAAGGTTACATATATCATCATCGCTGTATTTAATTAGTATGCTGTCTTCTATATTTTTAAGCCTACTGCTTAAATACTCATATAATTCAAAGTGCCTTGAAAGTATGGCATTTAAATTTTCACATTTTGGAGTTTCGGCATTATTTATTATCCTTTCTGTCAAGCATCCGAAATGCATCAATATACCGTTAGTTTTTTCAATATCAAAGTGTAGTCCGTGTCTATATGCTATACTCTGAAGTATTGTGTAAAATTCCTTCAATATCTCCTTGCCCTGAGGAATTTCCAGGTGTTCTTTAAAAACTATCTCCATATTCTTAAAAAGTTCTCTGTTTTCTTTAGGGGTTGGAGCATAATGCTTTAGAAATTCATCTAAAGGATAGTATTCTATTCCCGGAATCTCTACTTTAAAAGCGCTTATTATGGAAATAACATTTGAAGTCTTCTTTATTCCATTTACTGCATCTATAAACTTTTCCTTATCCTTTATAGAAAGGTTTATAACCTTATATTCATCCTGAGGATACTTTTTATATATAAGTTCCTTAAGCTTTTCTGCTGTTCCATGTCCAGTGGAACATGCCGTTATTATCACTTTATCTTTTTTCACTCCGGCATCTTCGCTGAACTTCCCTAAATATCTGCTTTCTAAGTCTACGGATTCTGCTATTTCTTCAAGGTTTTGATTTATTAAAGCCTTTCTTGTTGCTTCAATAACCATAGGTGTACTTACCATATCTATGGCCATGGTTCTTATTCCTGTGGTTTCTTCTATTACTTGTCCAAAAAATTTTAAAGAACCCATATCCACTAATATTAAGGCTCCTCTTCCTTCATCATACTTCTTTACCATTTCTTTTATATTGTCCAATCCTTCTTCTGGCTTCATGGAAAGAGGTAAATCAAAGGCTTTTGCATGCTTTGTATTTAAAAGCTGATTTGCAACTTCAGCCATGGAGGTTGCTGTACTGCTCCCATGCATGGCAACTATTACCGCTACTCTGCCCTGTTTATCCTGTATATCAGCAGCAAAAAACATAGTTATAAATCCTATTTCATCCATAGGCACATCTATGTTGTATTTTTCTTCTACCTTTTCAGCAAGGAGCATTGCAACTTTAAACTCTTTTGGATACTGTCTCCTTATACTATTGAGCTTAGGATTTTCTATAAGTTTTCCTTCCTTTGCCCGTATAAAAAAGGTATCCAAATGTATTAATAATCCCATAAAAGTATTCTTAGACAGCTTCCTTTCCAATTTAAAAGCAGCCAAGTGCATAAACGCCTTGAGAAAATCATACAGCTCATTATTTATAATAAGCTTTATATCGTCTTCTTGATCCCTAGGTTCTAAGTTGCTTAAATATCTGCTTATATAAGTTTCAATTTCTTCAGATATCTTATCAGTGATAGCATTGCTGTCAAGGCCTGAACTGTGAAGATATTTTGACCTGTCTTCTATAAAATCATATATGTTATTTGATAAATCGTATTTATCATCTTCATTTGTATCATTTCCGTTTGTGAGGCTGCTGTGAATGTTAAGATTCAAATAGTCCTCTGCTTTCACCTTCTTAGCTGCAAGAAGACCTTTTTTTACTTCCTCACTGAAGTCCTCTGTTCGTATATAAACATCTTCCTGCTTCATCATGCTCCTTAAAAATGCTTTAGCACAGGCAATTTGTATATCACTTTTCAGCTGCCCTATGTTGTTAAGGCATTCATAATTTAAAAGAGCTGTAAGAGCCTGACTATCGATTTCTATTCCTTTATGAATTCTATTAGATTCTTCTTCTAAAAAATTCTTAATAAGCTGAAGCCTCTCCTCTAAGTTTCGCTCACGAAGTGGTGGAAGAGAAATGGTAACAGGTATCCTTCTTTTAAAGGTTCTCAATAATGTTGAGTCTGTATTTTCTGTAGTTGCACAGATAATCATAACTGTTATAGGAACTTCCTTAACACTGCCTAAGGGAACATAATAACCGTAGTCTATCAATGTAAACAGCATTTCCTGCCCTTCAGGAGGCAGACGGTGTATTTCGTCAAGAAAGAGCACTCCATCTCTGCTTTTTTCTATTATTCCCTCTTTATCCTCAGAAGCACCGGTATAAGCTCCCTTTTTCACACCAAAAAGATGTGATACCAGGAGCTGAGGGTTATTAGCATAATCAGCACAGTTAAATACCGCAAATCTGTTTTCATCCTTTACCCTTTTTATCTCCAATGCATACTTAAACATGCATTTTGCAAAAAAAGATTTTCCTACACCAGTTTCTCCTACTATTAGTGTATGAAGTCCATTAGGAGGATAAACGATAGCAGCTTTAGCTAGTGATATCTGATGCTTCAAGCTGCTATCTTTTCCTGTAAGATTGTCAAAGAAGTCATTTTGCGCTTCTAATAATACCGTAGTCTGAGCGTTTAAGTCTTTTTCTCCTTTATCTACAGTATAATAAAGTACAGGTCTTCCTTCCTTTTTTGCAATTAGTTCCTTGCTAATCAGCTTGGTGAGCTCCCTAACCACGTTAGGCCGCTTCATGTTAAGAAGTTTTGCCAGTTCACCTGCACTAATACCAACTACTTCACCCTGAACACTCTGTTTTTCACATATCTTAAGTAAAGTTTTGTACACATGCTCATGTTTCAAAGCTAATCACCATCACTTATCCTTCTTTTTAGGCTGGAACTTTGCAACTCCTTTAAGCTCGTTTTTTTCTACCATTTGCCGTGTTATTTCAAAAAACATTATACACATGACTGAGAATATAATCAAAAGTATTCTCCATACAAAACCCGGTAGTTCATCAAACAAAAACACAGGGACAAGAATAACGAAAGGTGACAGAAATCCTAATACCCATCTGTTTATTTTATACTTCTTAGTTATTTTTTTAGTTAAGTTTACTGAAAACAAAATAAATAAAATTGTTCCTAAGATATAAAACACAGTATACATAATCAATTACTCCCTTTTAAACTCTTTGCACATAGCTACCATCTGCTCTATTAAAGATTTTTCAGATATTGCTGTCATGAGCTGGTCCTGTGCATGAACCATTAATAGTGTCATTTTCAAATCTTCCCCGTTAATTTCAGCCTGTATTAGTTTAGTTTGAGTATTGTGAGCTATATCCAGCTCCTCCTGAGCTTTCGCAAGCAGCTCTTCCGCTGCCTGTGCGTCTCCTTCTCTCGCTGCCTTTAAAGCCTCATATGCATACCCTCTGGCATCTCCTCCATGGGATATTATTTCGAAAATTTCTGCTTCTAGCATTATAAGTCCCTCCGTATATAACTTAATTATTAAACTGCGGTAAATATTCCTTATTGATTTCTAATAACTCATTTACCAATTTTACTGCTGTAGATGCTGACGGTACTAACGGATGAGTTGCTAAAGCCAATATAGCTTTGTTTTTATCCCCTTTAACCGCCGCTTCTGCCGCATTTATTTCATAGGACTTCACTGCCTGTAATAGTCCTATAACCTCTGCAGGTAATTCATCTATATTTAAAGGTGTTACCCCTCTTCTATCCACTAAACAGTTAGTTTCAATTATGCTGTCTTTTGGAAGCTCTTTAATAGTCCCATTATTTACAGTATTTACAGTATGGATTTCTTTTTTATCATTATAAATAGCACTTATTAGAGATACTGCAGCATCTGAATAGTAGGCACCGCCTCTTTTTTCTAATTCTTTTGGTTTTTCCTGAAGGTTTTCATCCTTATACATCTCAAAGAGTCTTTCTTCCACAGCCTTAACTATCTCTGCTCTGGTACCCTTTCCGCCTTCCTTTGCCGCTTCCTTTTCTTCCTCAAGAAGCTTGTCAGTCATATAGAAATATCTATGATAAGGTGATGGAATCATGTTAAGGGCTCTTAAAAAGTCCGGATCCCATTTTAAATCCGCAATATTTTTCATACTTAAGCTGGCTCCGTCAAGGAGCTTTTCAATTACTTTGGAGGTTACATTTTCACCCTTTAAAAATACTTTTGTTCCCCAAAGCAGATGGTTTAATCCTGCAAATTCAACAAAAATATCTTTGCTGTCAGCTTCAAGCATAGCTGCTATATCCATCTTCATGTGTATAGGAACGTTGCATAGCCCGATGCACTTAATATTAGTATACTTATTAACAGCCTCAGTTACCAGCCCGGAAGGATTAGTAAAATTAATCAGCCACG
>NZ_CCXI01000095.1 GCF_000820705.1 Clostridium polynesiense
AAGGATTAGTAAAATTAATCAGCCACGCATCCCGGCACAGTTCCTCCATATCCTTTGCTATATCCATCATCACCGGTATAGTTCTTAAAGCTTTGGCAAAGCCTCCCGGTCCTGTAGTTTCCTGCCCTATAACATTGTATTTAAGAGGAAACCTTTCATCCTTTGCTCTTGCCGCAAGTCCTCCTACTCTAAATTGAGTCACCACGAAATCAGCATCCTTAAGAGCTTCTCTTCTGTTTAAAGTAAGGCTTATATCTATATCTAACCCCGCCTTCTTAACCATCCTCTTTGCTAAATTTCCAACTATATTAAGTTTTTCTTTTCCTGCCTCTATATCAACTAAATGTATTTCCTTTACTGGAAGTTCTTCCTTTCTCACTATGAATCCTTCTATGATTTCAGGAGTATAAGAACTTCCTCCTCCTATTATCGCTATTTTTAATCCTGCCATAATTAACTCCTCCTTCCAATATAAGTTGGTTTCACCTTGTAAAACTAAGTGGCACTATAAAGTGCCACTTATATTTTTTATTAAAATTAAGCCTGTACTGTATCAGAAACAGCTAGCTCTGCATTAGCCTTTTCTTCAGCTACCATCTTCTTTTCGTAAACCTTAAAGAATGGATAGTATATGAGTGTAGTGATACCGATATTAATAAACACCAGTACAACAACTCTCCAGTCTCCTCCTGTAGCCATAAAAGCACCTATTGGAGCCGGAAGCGTCCATGGAGCTAATATATGGAATCTTCCTACCAGATTCAGCTGTACTGCAAAATAAGATATTATGCTTATAACAGTTGGTCCTAATATAAAAGGTATTGCAAGTATTGGGTTCATAACTAAAGGAACTCCGAAAATCATAGGCTCATTTATATTGAATATACCCGGAACAATGGAGAACCTACCCACCTGTTTTAAGTATTCTGATTTAGAGAAAATCATAAGAAGACAAAGCCCTAAGGTTGCACCGGATCCTCCTATCCATATAAGCCACTGTAAAAATGGTTCAGGCGCGATGTTTGGAGCTAAGTTTCCAGCTGCAACTGCATTTGTATTCTCGGCTAAAAGCATCAGCCATATTGGTCTTATAACGGACCCTATAACTGAAACACCGTGGATACCTGCTGACCATAATAAAGTGATCAATATAACAGGAACTACAACACCGGCAAGATTATTACCCATAATATTCTTTATAGGTGAGAACAAATCTAAAAGTCTTGCATTGATGTCAAATTTAAGAAGCACTCTTACTACCCACATTATAGTAATGATAAATGCAGCAGGTATTAAGGCTTCAAAGGATCTTGAAACGGATTCAGGCACCTGCTCAGGCATTTTTATGGTAACATTAAACTTCTTAAGAAGTCTTAAGGTTTCCACTGCAAAAATCATAGTAAGTATAGCAGTAAACATACCTGCTCCTCCAAGGTTTCCCATAGGAAGAATAAATCCCATAGGAGCTGCACCTTTTATGCCTGCTTTTGCAGCTTCAGTCATTACTGAATCTACATTTAAAGGTATAGTAGCCATTAAGAAGGCTGCTAAAGAAAGAACACCTCCGCTTATTCCATCCAGCTTATAGGATTTGGCCAGACTGTATCCCATACCATAAGCTGCATAAAGGGACATTAGTCCCACAGTAAGCCTAAATGGTATCATTATGTCGCCTACATAGGGTTTTACAAAGTCTGCCAGGGGCTTGTAAGGCGGCTGGGCAATGATTATAAAGAATGATCCTACGATGATTAATGATAACGTGGATATAACTCCGTCTCTTATAGCTCTTAAATGTCTCTGCTCAGATAGACGAGCCATTGGCGGCATGAATTTTTCTTCAAGCCAAAGTAAAAATGCGTTCATGAGTATCCCCCTTTAATATAAAATTATGTTATTAAAAATAATAATAACCAAATTAATAAAAATAATTTAAATGATATTATTTAGCATGCTTTTTAATCTGTTCTAAAACCTTAGGAGCACCAATTGGGGTGTAACCTGTTGGAACTATAAGTTCTACAGGAACTCCTGCTGAGTTTGCCTGCTCTTCAAAAACCTTAAATCTGTGCTTAACCTGAGGAGCTACTATGGCAAGATCATACATACCGGATTTAAGCTCGTCCTCAAATTCTCCTGTGCCTACTGCTTTTATTTCTAATGGAAAGCCTTGTTTTTCCGCTTCCTTTTTTATCGCTTTTACCACTATTGCTGATGACATTCCTCCGGAGCACACCATTAAAACTTTCATATACTATACCTCCTTTTACATTATGTTAAATATATCAGCAATAATCGTGCCAACTATCTGAATTTAGCTGTACACAACGTTTTCAAACCCAGTGTATCTTAAGATACACTCTGATACACTGCATTTTCACTATATTTGATACACTTATTTTTTAATTGATACAGATTCTATAAATTAAAACACCGCTTTTATTTTATCTAATATAAAAAGCGGTGTCTTATTAACCTCAGAACTTATATTTAAGTCCAATGACATTTATCAGGTTATAAAAACAAAGTCCTCTATGTTTTTATTCTTTTGAACATTCTCATACATTAGTTCCTGAGTAATATTTATATTATTTTTGTCGTAGAGCCTTAAAAGGGTGATTCCATCTAAAGCTTCATTCTGAGTCAAAGGCCAAATTTTTAAAAAATATCTCTCTCCAGAAGTTTTAACCTTTATAGTTTGGCTTTTCACTTCAGTTTCTATATGATCTATCAAATAATCTCTGTTATCCCCGGAAATTATCATATACTTTCCTTCATCTGTACTTATAATTCTGGAGAAACATCTGGTATCCCCGTAATTAATCCAACTTAATTTAAGCCTGCGGTTATATCCTTTAATGTAAACAGCAACTCCAAATTCCCCGTGATAAATAAAGGATATTATCCTTGCATTATCCACATATCTCAAATCCAGCAATGATACTTCCCCAGTATTTTTCAAAATGTGGGATTCGATACTTTTAAGCATACAATAACCGTTATCTTTCACTATATAGTCTGTGTTTTTATTTAAAAAATAAAATAAAAATATAAGTTCCAGTAATAAAGCGGAAATTAATAAATTCATGGATCAATCACCTCCTAAGATAATTATAGCATTATTCTTTAAATCTTCTATTAGGTTAAATTAGTTATTAAAATTTAATTTAATGTTTACAACTTCACTTTGAGAACCTATCCTCATAGGCGGTCCCCAGGTTCCATATCCTGAAGAAACGATAATATTAAAGTGATTTTTGTTAAGGTGTCCATAATCTATTTCATATATTCTGCTGGTTATAAGGCTATTGGGATATAGCTGTCCTTTATGTGTATGTCCTGACAGCATTAAATCTATGTTTTCCTTATGGGCTTCATCAATATCTTTAGGGGTGTGATCTATTAATATTATAGGAAGATTGATGTTAGCCTTGTCTAGTATATCCTTCAGCGCTTTTCTTTTTATCCCTGATCTATTAATTGAAGCATCATCCCTGCCAACTATATATAAGCCATTTCCTATTAAAAGGGCTCTGTCTCTAAGTACCTGAACTCCTGCTTTTTTTTCAAGCTCCTCTGTGATCTGTTCATCCATTCCCATCATAATATCGTGATTTCCCAAAACAGCAAAAGTACCGTATTTGCTTTTAATATTTTTAAATTCCTCTGCCATCTTCTTTTCTAAAAAAGGTTTTATAGTACTGTCTACTATATCACCGGCTAAAATTACTATATGAGGATTCAGTGAATTTATTTCTGATACCATATTTCTTAATCTTTTATTCTCGATAATGCTTCCAAGATGAATATCTGAAACCATTACTATATTAATACTTTTTCCAAGGGAGGATTTTTTATTTATGTCAACGGAGTATTCCTTTATAATTGTATGTGACGCATTATAGTATCCCTTTATTAATACCGTTGAAATCATTATTAACATAAGAAGAGAAATTATAATATTAAAGTTTTTGTATCCGGTTATAAAATCCGGTATAAATTTTATCTTATTATTTAAATAACGTAATGTGTCCATTGCAGCAAAAAATAATAAAAGATAAAACATAATTCCCATATAGTATACTCCAATATACTCAAATATATTAACAACTTGTGGAGACACATGATTTTCTGAAACCCTTGCAATTATATAGGATAATGATACTATCCAAAATAAAAGCCAAAAGCATAAACCGCTCACCTTTGTCAAATGGCTGATCCTTTCAAAGGTTCTCATACCTATATAATAATTTACTGACAGATAAATTCCTAATGCTATTAATGAGAAAATAATAAACCTGAAGCTCATTTTAATATCCTTTCCTCTCATAGGTTACTCCTTAATATTAACTTTTGCTTTTACTCATTCTATCACAGCTTATGAGATATTATAATTCTTTTCTCTTTATTTAATCAATAAAAGGCTGCAGTCTCCTATAAACACAGGCTGCAGCCTTTTATCAAAAAACACACTATTCTCTATGTTTCTTCTTTTTATTCTGGTTTTTCTTTACTTCATCCTTTTCCTTAGAAAGATACTTATTGTATATATTGGTAAAAAGCTTTAAATGATACTCTTCATCCATTATTATTCTTTCTATAAGCTGTCTTATGTATTTATCTCCTATCATCTCCAAATGTTTTCTGTAATTTTCTATAGCTTCTGATTCAGCCCTCATAGCAGCCTTTATCATATCAAATATATTATCAGAATAATCTACGTTAGAAGCCTTCCAGTATTCCCATTCACTGCAGCTGCAGGCAATAAAAGCAGGCTTCCTTCCTAAAAGCTTTATAGCTTTTCCTAGAAGCTCCAGGTGTTTCATTTCAATTATAGAAATACCCCCTATAAGCTCCCCATAGTCCTTATATTTATCTTCGCTGACTATATGCTGAAAACTATATAAAGATACCGCAGTAAATTCACTTATAATCCCTGCATAATCCTGCAAAAGCAGGTTTGCATAAAACACATTTTCCTTCTCTACTTTAACCTCCGGATAAGGTTTATTAACCATGTACTTACCCTGTTTACAATGATCCGACGGCATAAAAATACTCCCCACAACATATTCATCTTACATAATATGCTGTGAGGAAAGAATTTGCTACACTTATATATTTCCCTGTTTTGTTTTAGTTTCCCAGTTTAAAATTTTGCCTTTTTTTATAATTATTAAAAATATTGCAGTAAGTATAACTCCTTTAAATACACTGCTCATGCTTATACTCCACCAAATGCCGTTAAGCCCCAAAGGTGTATTGTTGGACAAAATATCTGCAGCTGGAACCCTTAATCCTGTAAATATAATACTTATAAGAGAAGGGAACATAGTTCTTCCTAAACCGTTAAAAGCTCCTTTTGTAGTTATTTCTATACACATAAACAGCTGAGAATAGGATAATATCCTTAAATAATCCGCTCCAATTTTAATTGACTCAGGATCGTGAGGAACAAACATTTTAAATATATCCCCACCAAGAAGCATCAGCACAAGAGTTGCAAATATACCAACTCCCACAGCCATTGCCATGGTATAAATATACCCTTTAATTATTCTGTCTTTTTTACCTGCTCCATAATTCTGCCCCACAAAAGCGCTTAAGGCTGTGGAAAGTCCTCCTGCAGTCATCCATGATATAGCTTCTATCTGAGAGCCTATTTTTTGAACCCCTATAGGTTCCGCTCCCCACTTTGCTATTATCCTTGCTATAAGCATAGCAAATATAGTAAATAATCCTTCCTGAAATGCAACAGGTATTCCTAATCTTATAATAGAATTAGCATAATCCTTGTTCAGCTTTTCAAATATATTAAATTTAAAGTATTCCTCTTTTCCCCTAACAATTCTGTAAATAAAACATACTGATACAAGTATCTGTGCCAGTACAGTTGCTAAAGCTGCTCCTTCAACGCCCATAGCTTTAAAAGGACCTATTCCAAAAATCATTATTGGGTCAAAAATTATATTAAAAATCAACCCCAGGGTATTAATTTTCAGAGGAGTACTGGAATCTCCAGCACCGTTAAATATTGCAGTAAACACAGGATTAATAAAATAAAATATCAGGCCAGCACAAATTATCATCAGATAACTTTCAGCCATATTTATAACTCCTGTATCACCTAATTTAAAAAAACCTATTAACTGCTTTCTAAAAATAAATATAAATAATGCATAAGTAGTAGAAAGTATAAGATTTATTTGAATACTGGTAGATATGTAATGCTTCACGGAACTGATATCTTTTCTGCCTAAATTCTGTGATACCTTTACTTCAGCACCAATTTTAGATATTATGATAAAAGCCATGGCAAACCATGTAAAAAAACCTGCAGTCCCTACTGCGGCAACCTCCTTAGTTCCAACCTGTCCTATCCAGAACATATCTGTTATATTATAGGCGGTCTGTAAAAACGATGTTCCCATTATAGGCAGCGCAAGCTTTAATAATCCCTTGGATATACTACCGTTAACTAAATCAATATTTCTGCTCAATTATAATCCCCCTTTGCTGCGACAAATTAAGTATATTGCTAATATAGGCTAAAATCAATATACATTTACAAATCTTTAATTATACATTATACATTCTTTGATATAATATTTATAAAAATATACAAGGAGATTATTGAAGGGAGATTAATATGATAAAAAGACTAAATATATTAGTTAAAGGAAGAGTTCAGGGAGTAGGTTTCAGATATCATGCAGCCTATGCTGCAGATAAACATAACATAACCGGCTGGGCAAAAAATCTCTTTGATGGAGATGTGGAAATAGAAGCCCAGGGTGAAGAAGAAAATCTGGATAAATTCATAAGAGAACTTTATAAAGGCAATGGCTTTATAAAAATCACTTCAATGGATAAAAAAATAATTTCTGAAAAAACTAATGAAAAGAAATTTAAAGCCCTTTATTAGCTGTAGATTTTACGAATAATTTTATAATAATTACAAAAATATTAAATATATGCAATAAACGTTTACCTGCACTCCAATCTTTGGTAGAATAATATCTGCATTGTAGTTCAGTGCGGGTGGGGGAGGGAACATAAAAAAAGGATGAGAAAATGTACAAAAAAATATTAGATTTCTTTGATTTTAAAGGCCATAACACTGATTTTAAAAAAGAATTTATGGCTGGGGTAACTACTTTTTTTGCTGTAGTATACATTATAGCTGTAAATTCTTCTATATTGTCAGATGCAGGAATCCCACGAGAAGCTGCGGTTATTTCTACCATACTGGCCTCCAGCATAGGCAGTATTATTATAGCTTTTTATTCTAATACTCCTCTTATTATGATTCCTGGGATGGGTGTAAATACACTTTTTACATATACCTTGGTAAACAATATGGGGCTTAGCTGGCAGAGCGCCTTAGGAACGGTAGTTATGTCCGGTTTAATATTTACTATAACCGCTTTTACACCTTTAGGAAATATTTTAAAGGAAGCTATACCTGATTCTCTCAAAGATTCTATCACCGTGGGAATTGGTCTTCTGCTTACTGTTTTAGGCCTTCAAAAAAGCGGCATAATCGATTATAATTCTGCACTGGGTGATTTTTCAACCCTCCAGGTTCAGGTATCTGTCCTCATACTTATTATAGGAATAATTCTCTTTGTAAAAAATATACCAGGAAATTTTCTACTGACAATAATAATCGGCACTGTAATAAGCATTATTACAGGTATTAACACCATAGACCTTTCATCAGGATTTAACTTCTCTTTACAGGGCTATAGCTCAATTTTTATGAAATTCAGTTTTGAAGATATAACAAAAGCTCCCTTTTGGATAGGTTCTATATCTCTGGCTATGGTGCTAATATTTAGCAATATCGGTGTAATTAACGCCTTTGTAAGCGGAATGCTGAAATCACCGGAAAAATTTAATTCAAGCTATAAAGCAAATGCACTGTCTGCATTAAGCTGCGGATTCTTGGGAACAAGTCCTACTGTAACCGCTGCCGAAAATGCCGCCGGAATTGCTGCGGGAGGAAAAACCGGCTTTACCGCTTTAACTGCAGGAATATTATTTATTATGTCTATACCTATTATACCTTTTATAAAGCTTATTCCTGACAACGCTGTAGCTCCAATTTTTATAATAATTGGATATCTTATGCTTCAAAGCATAAAAAGTATTAACTTTCAGGACATGACGGAAGGAATACCGGCCTTTTTTACATTGGCTCTAATTCCTTTTTCCTCAGATATTGTAAACGGAATGGCTTTTGGTTTTATCTTATATCCGATACTAAAGCTTATAACCGGCAAAAGGTCTAAAATAAATCCTACACTTTATGTTACAGCACTTTTATTTTGCATATATTTTATACTTAAAGCCAGCTTTTAATATTATAGATAACATAAAAGAGTATTGCTGCACCTATTATAAGGTACAGCAATACTCCTTTATATTTTTATTGAGCTTTTTCAGCAGCTTCAATGATAGAATCAAAATCAGGCTGATTAGTTATTTCACTGCAGTATTCTGAATATATCACTTTATTATTACTGTCCAGAACAAAGGCAGCTCTGGCAAGGAGACCTAACTCCTCAGCGTATACTCCGTATTTTTCTCCAAAATCTCTATATTTATAATCTGAAGCAGTATGCACCCTTTCAATATCATTTGCTGCACACCATCTAGCCTGAGCAAAAGGCAGATCCATAGATATTGTATATATAGTTGTATTTTTAAGATCAGAAGCTCTCTTATTAAACTCTTTAACTTCTATATCACAAACTGGGGTATCTATTGATGGTACCGATAATAAAATTCTTATTCCTTTAGTATCCTTTAAAGTAATATCCTTTAAATCATTACTTACAACTTTAAAATCCGGAGCATTATCTCCAGTCTTAACCTCTTTACCTAAAAGATTTACTTCATTACCTTTAAATTTTACCTTCATTGAATAAAACCTCCTATTCTTAAATGTTTCATTATATGAAATTATAACTAACACTGGCAGGCTTTTCAATAAAGTAAGCGTTTTACATAGATTATTTACACTTTGTTAATGAGAAAATTTAAGTAAATCCATTATATCTATTTTCCCTGCATCTATATGCTTTTCTTTAAAGGCCTTTGTAAATAATGCTTTCTTTTGAAGTATTTCCTCAGTATCCTTTACCGCCTTTTCATAAGAGCCTCCTTTATGAGTTATAATAAGACCATAAGAATTTATATCATTTTTATATTTGTTTATATATGCTCTTACAGGACTGCTCATATTACCTGCCCATAAAGGTGTTACTATAATAGTTAAATAGTATTCACCGGGGTTGTTTTTTACATCAATAGAGGAACTTTGTATTCTATTTTTTCCCTGATAAGCAGCTCTAAGGTATCCGTATACTCCTCCCAACTTATCATTAACTTCTATTTTGTCTATTATACATTTATAGTGTTTGTTAAGCTCTAAAGCTATCTTCTCGCTTGTCCCACTTCTTGTAAAGTAAACCACCAATATTTTATCTTTCATTTGAATCACCCATTATTATCCATGTTAATATTCCAATTAATTTTATCACAGGCATGAATGTATGTATAGACAGCATATTTTATTAACCTTTTAACGCCTTGTATTTAAAGGCTTTTAGCAATATAATTTATATTTAAGGCAGGTGTTTAGCATGGAATTAATAAAAATAAGAGGAAACTCATATTTTATACAGGCTCCAACAAGCCTAGGAGTTTATACATTTAAAAACAAGAACTGTTTAATAATAGATACAGGCACGAATAATACATCTGCAAAAAAGCTTGAAGAAGCTCTTCTGCAGAATAATCTTCATCCAAAGTATATATTTAATACTCATAGTCACGGTGATCACTGCGGTGGAAATAATTATTTAATTGAAAGATATCCTGGAATAATAACTTATGCTTCCTTGAAAGAGAGCTTGTTTATGGAGAATATCGAATTAATGCCCTACGTGCAATTTAATTCCTATCCTTCAAAGGAATTAAAAAAAATGAATAAGCCAATAAAAGTAGATTATATTCCGGAATATGGAATTAATAAGATTAACGATGAAAAACTGGAGGTAATAGCTGTACCTGGCCATTCTATAGAGCAAGCCGCCTTAATCACTCCGGATAAAGTATGCTATTTAGGAGATGCAGTTTTTAGTGAGTCTACTTTAAACAAATATCCTCTTCCATATTATTATAATATTCAGGAATCTTTAGAAACCCTGAACAATATAAAAGAAATAGACTGCGATTACTTTGTTGTAAGCCATGGAGATAAATTGTACGACAAAGATGAAATAGTTCAGCTCTGCAGCATGAATATAAATAATATTCATAAGTTTTTAAAGGAAATTCTTGAGCTGCTGTCTCAGCCTCTAACAAGGGAGGAACTCCTAGAAAGCATATCCATACTTTATAATTTTGAAATGAATTATCATGAATATCATATTAATTTAGCTGCAGTATCAGCTTTTATTTCTTATTTATATAACAGCTTGGAAATAACCTTTGCTATGGAAAACGGTAAATTATATTATTTTGCAGAGGATAAAAAATAAGTATAATATTATTCCTGTGATATGAAGAAGGTTTATTAATAAATAAAAAACTATAAAAGGAAAAATGAGCTTTTGGCAAAGTTTTTTCATTTTTATGCTGCAGTCTTTTACCCTATATACTATCCAGATAAGTAGAAATGCCGGAAATATAATCTTAAGGCAGAGCATCTTTTCACTGCTGCCTGCTGAGTTTTTTAATAAAGGATTTATTTCCATAAACATCCCTGTAGATAATAAGATTCTGGTAAATACCGCATCTGTACAATTTAATATATATAGAATCATCATGCCTTTGGATATATTTTTATAGTCCTTTGATTTTAAACCTTCCTCCATGAGCAGCTTCTCCTTTAATTTCTTAAATAAAAAGATAATGGTAATATATTATGTGCTCAGTCAAGGAATTTATTCATAAAACAAATCATTTTTCTATACATTATAAATTCAGTACAAAAAAGCTTTGAAAGCATATAAAGCTTAATATAAAAACAAAGACGGTACACCCTTAAGGCTGTACCATCTTTGATCATTACTCATATTTCAGCTATATAAAACGACTTATCTATCATATCGATTCATGATGAACTGTATTTATTTTATCCAAGTATTTCTTTAAGATCCTGCTCTACTGTGGTTATGGGTGCAATGCTGAAGTTTTCCACTAAAACCTTTAATACATTATCTGAAATAAATGCAGGAAGTGATGGTCCTAGTTTAATATTCTTAATTCCTAAGGAAAGAAGGGTTAAAAGTATGCACACCGCTTTTTGTTCATACCATGATAGTATTAAGGACAAGGGCAGATCATTTACTCCGCAGTTAAAGGCCTCTGCCAATGCAAGTGCTATTTTAATGGCTGAATAAGCATCATTACACTGTCCCACATCTAAAAGTCTTGGTAGTCCTGCTACGGTACCAAAATCTAGTTTATTAAACCTGTATTTTCCGCAGGCCAAGGTTAGTATTACAGTATCCTCAGGAAGGCTTGTTGCTAATTCTGTATAGTAGTTTCTCCCTGACTTAGCTCCATCGCATCCTCCAATTAAGAAGAAGTGTCTTATGGCACCATCCTTAACAGCTTGAATTATTTCCCCAGCATGGCTTAAAGCAGCATTATGACCAAAACCTACAAGTATTGTCTTTTCTTCTTCATCTTCAGTAAATCCCCCTAAAGACAATGCTTTTTCAATAATTGGAGTGAAGTCCTTTTTACCGTTAACCTCGCTGATATGAGCAGCGCCTGGCCATGCTACTACGCTGGTAGTATAAATCTTATCCATATAGCTTTCTCTTGGCTTTTGAATGCAGTTAGTAGTCATCAATACACAACCCTGTATTCCATGGAACTCCTTCTGCTGATCCTGCCAGGCTCCACCGAAGTTTCCCACTAAATGACTGTATTTATTAAGCTCAGGATAAGCATGGGCAGGAAGCATTTCACCGTGGGTATAAATGTTAATTCCTTTACCTTCAGTCTGCTCAAGCAATTCCTTAAGATCCTTTAAATCATGCCCTGATACTATAATAAATGGTCGTTTTTTCTTTGTTACAGGCACTGAAGTAGGAACAGGGTGTCCGAAGGAATCTGTGTTAGCCTTGTCTAACAGCTCCATAACCTTGAAGTTTACTTGTCCCAACTCCATATTTAAACCAACCCACTGCTCTACAGTAAGCTGTGTATTTAAAGTAGCAGCTAACCCCTTATAAAAGAATCTGTTAACCTCTTTATTGCTGTATCCCTGCACCGCTGCATGGTGAGCATAAGCAGCCATTCCTTTTAATCCGTAGATTAAAAGCTCTCTTAAGGAAGTGATATCATCATTTTTATTTAATGCTACAATTCCGATATTTTTTGCATCCTGAATCATTGCCTCTAATCTTTGAGGTGCTTTGTAATCAGCATCTTTATGGAAATCGTAATCTCCCAGCTTACTCTTTATCTCTTCTTTAATAGTATTTCCCTTTAAAATAATTTCAGAGATGGACTTTTCATCAAAGCTCACATTTGTAAGTGTAGTAAATAAACCATCCATTACAAATCTGTCAGCATTCTCCGTTAATTGCAATCCTTTTTCTATAACCTTATAACCGTAATATCCTATTCCCTTAAGCTGATAAATCAATAAATCCTGAAGTGCTGCTACCTCTGGATTCTTACCGCATACTCCAATTTTTGTGCATCCGCTTCCTGCTGCTCTCTGCTCACACTGAAAACAGAACATATCCGCATCTTTTAAATTTAGCTCTTTTAACATTAATTCTACCTCCTATAATGTTTACCGATTTAGTACACTTTTATTGTAATGGTATTTAAGTTTAAAATCGGTAACAATAGTTACGGAAATAAAATTACATATTTAAAACCCCTTATATTTCTTTTCCATAAAAATGGGATGATAAGATTCCTTGGCCTTTCTAAGCCCTTCAATACCTAGATCTTGCTCTCTGTTTACGAATTTGACCTCTTTGAAGCACTGATCTAAAAAGGTTTTATTTATAAAGCTGTATACTCCGTTGTATTTTATATCAGCCTTTTCAACATGAATAACCGCCATTTCCTTCCCAACCTTTTCTCCTAAGGCAAAGGCAGCAATTTCATTATCCACCTCCACCGCTATACCTTTCAAATCTAAATAGTGTATATTTTTTATTAAGTCAGGTATCACTTTCATTTCATATTTTAATCTTTCATCAGTGAAATTCTTTTTATTGTGCCATATCGTAAGAGTTTCTTTAATTCTGCAGGATACATCCTCTAATCTCATATCCAGAATAGTATAGTTATAATTTTTAATGAAGGATTTATAGTGATTTTTCTTACCATGATATTTTTTACCGGATAACATAGAAAGTTTTTCTTTTTCATAGATATAATCAAAGCTGTCTCTATCTTCTGAAACGATAAAATTATACTCTTTATATAAAGAGATTTTGTCAGCAAAATCCTTAGTTAAATTGTCAAAGATATTCTTTATTTTAATTTGGTTCTTAAAGGTAATAAAAAGTTCAATTATTTCATTTAACTCTTCTTCTTTATATCCTACAGGCTCTAAAAAGGTAAAGTAACCTTCAGTATCCCTTTTTCTTATTATCAAAGCGCCTTTATAAATACAGTAATCAGTATGGTAATAATCTCGCCACATATATAAATTGGTAAAGGAATATTCACTGCTTAAAAACTTCTTAGCTTTTAAATATTTATCAAATAAATTTTTATCTCCAAGGGTAATTTTTTTAAATTCTAACATAAAACACACCTCGATACTGATTCTTTACTAATATTATATATTAATTAATATCACTATAACATAAAAAATAATTAATAATTTATTTTTCCTTCATATGAAAAGATACTTATTTTTTATATTTTTTCACAATAATATAAAATAACAGCATAAAGTCATTGAAAAACTCCACAATAACTCTTAGAATTAATATGTCAGCTAAAATCAAAGAGCAGCTTGTTTAGAAATGGTGGTGAATAATATAATAATTAAAGGATTTTCTTACAAAAGAGCATTTATAATTACTCTATTATGTACACTTAATTTTATTGTTAATTTGTTTCCTGTTTCCTTTTTCCATGCTACGGATCTTATTTTTGGAAACTTCTTTTCTTTAATTAACGCTATATTATTCGGTCCATGGATAGGTTTCTTTTCATCTTTAATAGGAAATTTAAGCACATTCTATATTTGGGATCATGGATATGCTGTCATCTACATGGCTCTGCAGACCCTTATAATAGGCTTTGCTTATAAACAGTACCGAAAATATATCTTGGAAATAGTAATAGCTTTCTGGGTTATAGTAGGTGCGCCCTACGTCTTTATAACATATAATTTCTTATTGAAAATTCCTATTGAAATATCTTTTATGATAATATTAAAGCAGTTTTTAGAGTCAACTCTCTCAGCTATTGCCTTAAATTTAGTTGTACATATTATAAATGTTAAAAGCATAAAGACCACTAAAGTTATACAAAATAGTATATATAAAAGTATTATAATTAAAAATCTTTTATGCGGAATAATAATAATCTCATCCTTAACCGCTTCCTATTTTATGCTGTATAGTACATATTTAGATAACATGAATGCTCTGCGTATGGAACTGAATATCTCCCTTAATAGAAATATTGGTTCTGAGGAAAAACTCAAAGATATATTAGAAAATAAATACTCCGAAAATAATATCAACGCTTTAGAAACACTGCCAAAAGAAAATTTCAAAAAGCATTTCATTGTAGTAAACAAAAATAACATTATAACCTGGTCAGATAAAAGCAATATAATTGGACATACTTTTGCTTTAGACAATCTCAGTTATTTCTACTTTGATAAGGACGCTGTAGCCAGAATGGAAAAACTCTCCCAAAGAGTTGTTTATGACAAAAAAGATTTAAGTGTTAATGGTGAAGATTATGAAGTATTCTGTTTTACATCTATAAGAAGCATCTACAATACTCTAAATGGAGAGAAGCTTAAATATTTTTCTGCCACTATACTTTTGTACTTTTTTGTCCTGATTCTTTATAATATCTTTGAAAAACTGAATAAAAATAAAAATGAACATAAAAAACTGAGCTGCTAACATAAATATGTATGCAGCTCAGTTTTTTATTTCTTACTTTTCTTCTTAACTACCTTGAGTCTGAAAAATTCTTCTCTATCCTTTTCATCCAGCACATCAGATATAAATTTAACCATGTCTTTATATTTCGGTATTTGTATATTTTGAAGTGCATTAGCCCTTTTTTGTGTCTTTTTAACTTCTATAGCCAGCTTATATACTGAGTTTTCTACCTCCGCAAGCTCATAAATAAGATATTTTACATCGTTGAATTTTTGAAACGCTTCATCTACTGAGGAGTTGCTTCTATACATTCCGTAAGCAGGCTTAATAGGCATCTTTTTATATTTAACCTCAGGCACCTCTACACCCATAACGGAGCGGTATATAACCTCATAATCCTTACTTTCAGGTATAGCGAGAGCAATATCTTCAACATTATTTATTCCCACGCTGACATTAGCATACCTTAAAGCTTTATAAGCTTCCTCAAAGGTTTCGTTTATCATACTTTGAAGTTCTTTTACTCTGCTCATATAAGACATCATTTCCCTAATAAGCACGTTTCTCTTTTTATCAAGAAGTTCAAATCCCTTTTGAGAAAACTCTAAGGAGCTTTGTGCTGACATTAAATTTGATTTGGTAGGTGCTGTATTTTCCATAAAATCACCTATTCTCTGTAATATTTATCTAAAGTTTTTTGAGATACTCTGTCAAGTTCGTTCTTAGGAAGCACAGATAAGATATCCCAAGCCAAATCCAATGTTTCGTTTATATCTCTGTTCTCATCATATCCTTGAGATAAAAATTTGTTTTCAAAAAGTCTTCCAAACTCCATAAAGATCTTATCTGTATCTGAAAGCTCATCTTCTCCAATTACCTGTGCAAGAGCCTGAATATCCTGAACTCTTGAATAGGCAGAAAATATCTGGTTAGAAACTTCACTATGATCTTCTCTGGTATATCCCTCACCTATACCATCCTTCATAAGTCTTGATAGTGAAGGAAGGATATTAACCGGAGGATAGATATTTCGCTGCTGAATGCCTCTGCTTAGCACTATCTGCCCTTCCGTTATATAGCCTGTAAGGTCAGGGATAGGATGGGTAATATCATCATTAGGCATTGTTAATATTGGAATTTGAGTGATACTTCCTTTTTCTCCATTCATCATCCCGGCTCTTTCATATAAAGATGAAAGATCAGAATATAAATAACCTGGATATCCCTTTCTGCTTGGAACTTCTTCTCTAAGGGAAGAAAGTTCTCTAAGTCCTTCACAATAGCTTGTTATATCAGTTAATATTACAAGTACATGCATTCCTTCTTCAAAAGCTAAATACTCAGCAGCAGTAAGGGCACACCTTGGAGTTATTATCCTTTCAACTATAGGATCGTCTGCCAGGTTAGTAAACATTACTACCTTTTGCTGAACACCAGCTTCTTTAAAACTCTTTCTAAAAAAATTAGCATCATCGTTTTTAATACCCATAGCTGCAAATACTATACAGAAATTATCGCCTTCATCAGCACTTATCTTTGCCTGTCTTACTATCTGTGCAGCCAGTTCATTATGTGCCATACCGCTCCCTGAAAAGATTGGAAGTTTCTGACCTCTTATTAAGGTTGCTAGACAATCTATAGAGGAAATTCCTGTCTGAATAAAGTTTCTTGGATATTTCCTCGCCACAGGATTTAAAGGTCTGCCGTTAACATTATATCTTTTAGATGAATAAATAGGTCCTCCTTCATCTCTAGGGTCTCCTACCCCGTTGAATTCACGTCCTAATATCTCCTTTGAAAGAGGAAGTTCAAAAGGCTTTCCGGTAAAGTGTACTGCTGTATTTTCTACGGATATTCCTAAAGTACTTTCAAATACCTGTATAACAGCCTTGTCTTCTTCTATTTGAACAACTCTTCCTTTTCTGCTTCTTCCATCTTCTAAAAGAATTTCAACTATCTCGTCATAAGCTACATTTTCTACCTCGGATAAAATTATTAAAGGTCCCTGCACCTTATCCAATCTTAAATATTCTTTTTTCATTTTCTCACCTACTTCTCAGACGCATATTTATCATGAAGCTTGCCGTAATATTCTACTATTTCATCCTGAAGGTTTTCCAGCACTTGATAATTATCATTTGGAACATTATATTTCATCTTATAAAGGGATTCAAAAATATCCTTGTTAATTAAATGGGATATTGGAACCCCCACCTTTACAGCTTTAAAGGAGCTCTCATAGAAAATCTCAATAGTTTTCAGCATCTTATACTGTTTCTCCAAAGGTACGAAGGTATCTTCAGCATGATATGCATTCTGCTGTAAAAATGCTATTCTTATTATCTTTGAAGTTTCTAAAATCAGTCTTTGATCATCTGGAAGTACATCTTCTCCCACCAGCTTAACAATTTCTAACAGCTTGCTTTCTTCATAGAGCAGCTTAAGCATCCTTCCTCTTAAATCCCATATTTCAGGGGAAACATTTTCTTCATACCAATCCTTTAACAGATTGATATATCCGCTATAGCTGGATAACCAATTTATCGCAGGATAGTGTCTGGAGTAAGCAAGCTTCTTGTCAAGACTTAAAAAGGCACTGACAAATCTTTTCGTATTTTGTGTAACAGGCTCAGAAAAATCTCCACCTGCCGGTGAAACCGCACCGATTACAGTTACTGAACCTTCTGTGCCATTCATATTCTCCACATAGCCCGCTCTTTCATAAAATTCTGCCAGTCTCGAAGGGAGGTATGCAGGATAGCCTTCTTCTGCAGGCATCTCTTCAAGTCTTCCGGATATTTCTCTTAACGCCTCAGCCCATCGGGACGTTGAGTCAGCCATAATAGCAACATGATATCCCATATCTCTGAAGTACTCAGCCAGTGTTATTCCTGTATATATGCTGGCTTCTCTTGCCGCAACAGGCATATTTGAAGTATTAGCTATTAGTATAGTCCTGTTCATAAGAGGCATATTGGTTTTAGGGTCAATGAGCTTTGGAAAGTCTTCAAGAACCTCCGTCATTTCATTTCCTCTTTCTCCACAGCCTATATAAACTATAATATCCGCATCAGACCACTTTGCCAGCTGGTGCTGAGTCATAGTTTTTCCGGTACCAAATCCTCCTGGAATAGCGACAGTTCCTCCCTTAGCCAAAGGGAAAAACATATCTATTACTCTCTGCCCTGTTATAAGAGGTCTGAATATGGTCTTTCTATGTTTAATAGGTCTTGGGTTTCTAACAGGCCAATGCTGATAAAGCTTCAATTCTTCTAATCCCTTTTCGGTTTTTAATTTTACCACAGTTGTTTCAATATTATAGTTTCCTGAAGGAAGAACCTCTGCTACTTCTCCTTCCAAATAAGGAGGCACCATTATTTTATGAAGTATTAAAGGATTTCCTGAACCTCTGCGTATACATCCCCGCCTTTAAGTTTATCTCCAATCTTTACCGTTACCTTTACATCCCAAAGCTTTTCTTCATCTAAAGTAATAAGGCCTATTCCCTCAGGTATAAAACCATAAGAGATCTCATTTATCCTAACCAGTGGTCTTTCTATACCATCGAAAATATTGCTCAATATTCCAGGACCTAGCTTAAGGCTTAAGGGACTTCCTGTAGATTCTATAGGCTCATTAATCTTTAATCCTCCCGTTTCTTCATAAACCTGTATAGTAGCTTCATCGCCTTCAAGGATTATTATTTCACCTATAAGCCTTTTGCTTCCAACCATTACCATTTCCCTCATCTTAAAGCCGCTCATGCCTTTTGCTCTAACTACCGGTCCGTTAACCGCTGATATATATCCGATTTTCTTATCCATATTATCCCCCCTTTACTTTAAGGCTTCTGTAACCATTACACCGATTTTATCTTTATTATCCAGCAGTATATTTATTAATGTTTGATCATATTTAAATTTCAAATTTGAATCCTCTAATATATAACCGCCAATTATGTCATTTTTATAGGGAATACATCTGAGTTCTATATGATTTAAGGATTCGCTTATTTCTTCTATATCCTTTTTAAAATCAACCAAATCCTTTTCTCTGGCTAGTAAAGTATAATCACCGGGCTTTACAATTTTAAGGGTATTTTTCAAGCTATCTTTAAAGTAATTAGAATACTCCTGTGATTCTGTAAATTCTATAAGCTTTTTCTTTAATTCAAGAACGGTTTCTTCGATAAAGCTGTTCTTAAGCTTTAATATCTCGCTGTGTTTTTTCTGCTCTTCTTTAGAGATAATTTCATTAGCTTTTAAAACCGCCTTTTTCTCAGCTTCCTTTTGAAAGGCTTTTTTTGCTTTTTCCAGCTCATTCTGCTTTTCTTTTATTAATCTTTCCTTTTCCACTTCAAGCTTTTTTAATTCTTCGGCTTTTTTATTTTCTAATTTCTCAAATATAGCTTTATGAAAAAGCCTAAGTTTATCGTCAATAGTAGTTGACATATTATCACCTGTTTCTATTTTATACTATATTTTAAGTCCAATAGATTCCTTCATATACTTTGCAATATAATCACTGCCTCTTGCAGAGCCATGCCTGTCTGGAATTTCTACTATAAGAGGACCGTTTTTAGCCAGTTTCATTTCAATTAGTTCCTCAGGTATATATCCAGCGACTACTTCAGTTATTATTATTATTCCTATGTCCTTTTGCTCTTTTAAATGATTAATAGCATTTATAACCTCTTCTCTGCTGTGAGCTATAATGCCATTAATACCGGCAATCTTCATTCCAACCAGTGAGTCTGTATTATCACTTATTATAAATGCTCTCATAATTAAATCCCCTTGTTAAATTCTTGAAAGTATCATTATGGAAATGATAAGTCCATAAATAGCAATACCTTCTGCCAATCCAACATAAATAAGGGTTTTACCTAATATTGAAGGATCTTCTGAAACAGCTCCCAATGCAGAAGAACCAACAGCTCCAACACCATAGCCTGCTCCAATTGTGGCAAGACCAGTACTTAAAGCAGCTGCTAAATATCCTAATCCTGCTGCAGGATTAACTGCTGTTTCAGAGGCTGCATGAGCTGCTGTTGGAATCATGAAAACCACAGCACCCATCATAGCTGGAATAAACACTGATAAATTCACCTTTAATGCTTTTCTGATTTTATTTTTACCTTGAATATCATTTTTTGCTTTTGCAGCTAGTCCATAGGTTACAGTTCCTATTACCAAGGAAAATACTATCATTAAGAATAAATACATCATATTAACACTCCTTAAACTAATTTTAGATTTTCTTCAAAAATATTAAAATCAATATCTCTTTCCAGGGCAACAGGATTAAATGGTACACCTGACCCTTCATAATATTTACTAAACAACTCATAATACTGAAGTCTTAACCCTTGTATAAATACTATTAAGCCCTCCAGTCCAATGATAATAATATTACCCAATATATACATAAATACGCTTCCAACTCCGCTGTTCATCATATGAGCCATGGCTGCGAAGGCCACAAAAAGTCCTACGTGGTTTAAAGCAAAGGCTCCTACTCTTATGAAAGACAGTGTGTTTGAAAACATGCTGAGAAGAGTTTCAAGGATTTCAAATCCCGCCTCAACAAAATATTCTCCCGGAGAGGTATTAAATAAAGGTCTTTTATTTGTAACCAGATTTGCTAAAGGCTGCTTCATCATTATAGCTCCTAATAAAGCTATCATTACAGCCACCCATATTCCTGTAGGAAAACCTTGAATACCCATAACCTTAACCAGTATAAAGGTCAGTACCATCAAGTAGAACAATAATCCTGCCAAGCCTTCCTTGCCAAACAGCCCATGCTCTACATCTTTTCTTCTAAAGGCATTGATTAAACCTAAAGCAAAGCCTATAAGTAAGAGTACGGTACCAAAGACAACAGCTCCTAATAGAACCTCTTGAATGTCCTCCATAGGTCTGATTAAAAGTGCCGGAATAGTTTCAAAACCAAAAATGCTTCCATAAAGACTTCCAAAAATCATGGAGCTTATACCTAATCTTGAAAGTATACCCCCTAAGTTTCCTTTCTTAAGTTTATACTGTAAGAATAGTCCCGCAAGAGCAAGTATAAGACCCTGACCAAGATCTCCAAACATGGCACCAAACATTATCATATAACTTATACTTAAAAATGCCGTTGGATCTATTTCTCCGTAAGCTGGAGTTCCATACATGCTTACCATAGATTCAAAAGGCTTGATAAATTTGTTGTTTTTCAGTTTTGTAGGCGTTACAAAATGCGTGGCTTCTAAACTTTCTGGAGTTTTTTCTATTATTATTATCTTTTTATCCAGATCACTTATAACCTTTTTTAATCTTTTTAAGCCTCCTGCCGGAACCCAGCCGCATAGATAAAAGAATTCATTGGTGGTAGCAGCTTTACTTTTTATTATATTTGCCTTCATATCAAGTTCCAGACTAATATCCATAGTTTCTATGTTTTCATCATTTTCTTCAAAAAACATCTTTAATTCATCTTCCAGCTCATTAATTTCCTTTTCCAGAAGAGCCACGCTTTCCCTTAAAGCTGCAGCAGCCTCTACGGGAGTTCCTCCAAAATCCTTTGCCATTTCAATTGGTTCACAGTTAGCGGACTCAAATATTTTTAAAGCTTCTTTAATAAGCATATTAGGAGTAAAAGTCATAATTATTTTATATTCCTTAGAGGTATATATCGTAATTATTATAGAGGGAATATTTTCATAATTCCGTTTTAGCTTTTCTCTGTTTTCATTGCTGACTCTGTATATTCCCCAGGTAAAGTTCTTAAGACCATTCAGTTCTTCCATTTTAACTTTAACCTCAGAAAGGAATTCTAACCCCTGAGCCATTTTGTCATATTCATCTTTAAGGTTCCTTTTGTGATTTAGTTTTTCATGAATCTTATCATAGATGCTATAAAGATTACCTATACCATCAGTTATTTCCTCTTCATTCCATAGCAGAGGGATTTTCTCTCTCTTTGCTTTAGTATAATTCCCCTTTGAAGATTTTAACTCTGACATATCTTTAATTATTTTTGAGTAATCCTTATGAGCTGTATAAGGTCTTATATAGGATACATTCAGCAGAGCATCCATATTATCTTCATTAGTACTAAGATAAAAGTTATTTGAAGCCACCTGCTGCAGAGCATCTACCGGTTCAAAGTTATTCATCATAACCAAGAGCTTTGCAGCTCGATTCAACTGGCTTACACTGCCTACAATGTCTACCATATACATTTTTTCAATGGCCATATACTCACCCCTTTATAGTGCTGTAGTTATAAATTTATTCATTTCGTTATTATGAGAGTCGTATCGCTTATTTTCCACGATAGAAACGATATTTTGTATTTCAATCTGTAATAAATAAAAATACGAAATTACAATAGATATATTTTGTTTTGAAGATGCTAAATACTTGCTCAAAAATTTCTTTAAAGATGCTCTTTCATATGCCTCTATTAAAAAGTCAGAGTTCTCATTCATTGGAATTATCTGTTTATAAGGTAGGTCTTTTAGTATCTCGTAGTATTCATTAAAGTTCTTAACATAGCACATCTTCTTTAATATCTCCGGATTAAGCTTATAGTAATCATAAATAGTATAGTTGTACATTTCCTCAGGAGACATATCGTAGTACTTTCTCCCTCTGTAGATAGCGGTAACATTTAGAAGATCCGCTTCAAAGCCGGTAATATCGCTTATTATCTTTTTATCCTCATTATTAAGCTTTTTAATAAACTTTCTTAAAGAACTGTAATACGCGAAGTCCAGGTTATTTTCAAGCCTGAATAAACCTTCATTTCTTATCCTGTCCTCAAGCTCTTTAATGTGCCTGTAATAAATTGTTCCTTTAAGCCTTTGAATTACCTCTTCAGCACTGTTAGAAGACAATAGATAATCATAGTCAATAGTTGTTAAAGGACTTTTAAAGGTAAGCATATCTTCAATATCTTCCCTGGACCTATTAACATATTTTGACCTTATTATCACTTTAATATCTTCTATTTCGTATCTCATAAAAAGAATCTTAATAAGCTTTTTGTATTCACCGTTAAAATAGTGGCTAAGTTTGTAAAGCTTTTTGATATGATACCTTTTCAGTATTACTTCGAAATGCCCTCTTCTCATACTATCGGCAGGAATACCTTGGAATAATTCAGAATAATTGGTTTCTTCTTTTAATATCCTTATACATTCTTCATAAGAATTTGCTGATATTAGCTTTTTGTACTGTTCCTCTGTAAGCAGTTTTCCCTGCATTGCTTTAATTTTGGTATTAACTGCTCCATATCTAATAATATTACCCATTTGCTCCCTCCTTTATCAGGAGTTTATTATATTTTTGAATATGGTACTTATTATATCGTCTTTATTGCTATAGTAATTGTTATTCAATTCACGAATTAAGCTCTCTGTTTCTTCAGCTATTTTCTGTGCTTTTTCTTCTGCTCTTTTAATATTGTTATTTATTAAAGCAGCCCTTATATTTTCAATATCCTTTTCATGCTCTTGTTCTAAGGATTTTAAATACGTCTTTAATTCTCTTTTACGGCTACTTACTACCTCCTGTATGTTGTTTTTGTATTTTTCTGCTTCTTTATCAATATTAATAATACTGTTTACTACATACTGCATGCCTTACCCCCTCCTAATAAAAGTCATAATTATATATTAATACTTTAATCCTAATTGTAAAATTTAAAAATCCATGCTAATTAAAGAAAATGAAAGGTTGCTTGATATAGTAGTTGTAAATTCAGCTAATTTCGATACGAATAGGCTTTTAATCTAAATTTTGTACTTTTTTAACATATTAATAACATTATAAACTTAGTTTTAATATTCTTTATTTTCTAATGTTTTTTGAATATATTGTGATAACATCTATTGTAATAAGTAATATATAAGTATAAGGAGGTTACATCTATGAGCGATAATTTTAATTATCCAGCAGGAAACCCTGCCCATCATCCTGGAATTATACCTGGTGCTATAGGTGATGGAGTAACTCCTGCAAATGATAAAGCACCGGAAATTTATACTGATAATACCGTTTCTGAAGTAAAACCTAAGGATATTACCAACAACTATAATGTTTCACATAAATACAAGGCTATTCTCCACGTACATGATGCTTCTAAATGGGACAATGCATTAACCTCAGCAAAAACTATCTATGACATATTAGGAATACAGAATGTGCACCTAGTATTTTTAGCTACAGGTGATGCAGTTAAGACCCTTATCGATAAGGACAAGGCAAACACAGACTTTATGGATTCTATAAAAGCATCCTTAGCCTATAACAATGAAGATAACGTTGTGGATATATTAGCCCTAGCCAGCAGCGGTGCGGAATTTAAAGCTTGCGGTGAATCTCTGGCTGAATATAAAATAGATGCACCTAAATTGTTTAACTATGTTAACATCGTCCCTACTGCAGCAGTGGAGTTAATAGTTAAACAAAATCAGGGATATGCATATCTTCTTTATTAGCAGGGAGGTGTATTAATGCCTTGGAATAAAAATGACTATCCTTCTTCTATGAAAAATTTACCTGAAGATCAGAGAGAAAAAGCTATTGAAATAGCTAATGCCCTTCTTAGCGACGGTTATGAAGACGGGAGAGCTATTCCTATCGCTATTTCTACCTCGGAAAGCTGGGCTAAAAACAGAGCTTCCGTTACTTCCTCCGATGAAGCTGCCGGAAGAAGACCAGGCAGAAGATCAAAAAAGGAAACAATATATCATGTTGCTTTTAAGAAGGATAAATGGATAATAAGAAAGGCAGCTTCCAAAAGACACAGCTTTTCTTTTGATACTAAGGATAAAGCATTGGAAAAAGCTAAAGAAATTCTTAAAAAAACCCCATCAAGATTTATTATCCATAAAAAAGACGGCAGCTATGAAAAATCCTTATAGTAATTAAGGAGGTGGTTTGTGTGATTAAATTTAAAGCTTTATTCCATATATCTGAACCTGAAAACTGGGCTATACTTTTAGAGAATGTAGACAGGCTTTTACTGGATTTAGGAAGCGAGGAATTCGACTTAGAAGTTTTAGTTACCGGTGAAGCAGTGAAGACTTTGTTAGATATTAATAGGGATAAAAGCAGTATAATAGATACCATGAAAGCTATAATGTCTAGTAGTGACGAAAATATAATGAACAGGATAAATGAACTTCATACAACTGGAGTTGAATTTGTAGCCTCGTCAAAATCCCTTGAAGAGAATGAAATTTCTCCTTCAAAGCTATATGAATTTGTTTCCATGGTTCCTGCCGCTGTTACTGAAGTGGTGCTTAGACAAAATGAAGGCTACGCCTATATTAAAATGTAGATTATATTTTCAAAAAAGAATCCCGGATATTTTCGGGATTCTTTTTCAAATATAAAAGACATAAATATGACATAGGTTTATGATATAATTTCTATGGATTAATCTTTGGGAGGGGTATCATGAACTCAACTATATTAATAGCTGACGATAATTTAGAAATAATTGACATATTAACACCTTATATGGAAAGGGAAGGCTATAAGGTAGTGAGGGCAGCTAATGGGGAGGAAGCCTTAAATCAGTATAGAATGAAAAATCCATCACTTATTCTTTTAGATATAATGATGCCTGTTATAGATGGTATTGAGGTATGTAAAATCATAAGAAAAGAATCTGATGTTCCTATAATAATGCTCACCGCCCGTGGTGAGTATACTGATAAAATACTGGGTTTGGAACTGGGAGCTGATGACTACATAGTAAAGCCCTTCAGTCCCGGAGAGGTTATGGCGAGAATCAAGGCTGTATTTAGGAGGATTATTACCGGAGAAAGTTCTGGTAACTCCATAAAAATACACAATCTGGAAATCAATATCGAAACTTATACGGTTAAAATAAATAATCACACCATCCCATTAACAAAAAAAGAAATTGAGCTTTTTCATTTATTAGCATCCAGTCCGGGAAGAGTATTTACCAGGGAAGTACTTCTGGATAAAATCTGGGGATATGAATATTTCGGTAATTCACGAACTGTTGATTCTCACATTAAAAGATTGAGAAGTAAGCTTAATATTCAGGAGAATTTTAAATGGGATATAAAAACCCTCTGGGGATTAGGCTATAAGTTCGAGGTAGGAAACGATGAAAAATAAAATAGTGGTAAAAATAACTCTAGGAATAATATGTATTATATTTTTGTCCACCTTAATATTAGGCTTTGTCTCTTATGGAATTTTTAAAGATTATACCTATAATAATAAAAAATCTTCTTTAGCCTCTAAAGCTCAGGAACTGGCCTATCTATTAAAAGCAGAGTCTATAGAACAAGGAAATTCTTCTGTCTATGAAAAGCTTTCTGATTATACTGAATCCGTTATGAACGGCAGAATATGGATTACCGATAAAACCGGAAGCCTGGTGTTTTTCTCCAGAAGAGGAGGAAGAAATCACGGAATCACAGGAAATATTATGAATAATTCACTGGATCAAGAGATATTAAAAGAGGCTCTAAAAGGCAGCAGGGTTATTAAAAAGTCAAGCAATAATTATTATGGTGAAAATATGCTCCTTGTGGCTGAGCCTATACTAAGTGACAGCAATGAAGTAAAGGGAACGGTGCTTTTATTTTCTCCCATCAGAGATTTAAAGGAGGCACAAATAAAATTCCTTAAATATCTCCTTATTGCACTTATCATAGAGCTGTTTCTTACAGGAATTCTCAGCTTCTATTATTCTAAATTTATAACTAAACCCCTTCTATCTATGGCAGTCTTTGCAGAAGAGCTGAGCAGAGGAAATTATAAGATTAAAAATTCCATAACTCAAAAGGATGAAATAGGAATGCTTGCTGCTTCCTTAAATGAACTGTCTCAGAGACTTGATGATAATATCACCACTTTAATGGAAGAAGAAGCTGTAAGAAAGGAATTTGTAGCAAATGTATCTCACGAGTTCAGAACTCCTTTAACCATATTAAAGGGAAGGTTAGAATCCCTCATGGATGGTGTAGTTCAAAAGGATAAGATTCAGTATTATTATGAAAGCATGCTTAAAGAAGTAAACAGACTAACAAGAATGGTTAACGACCTTCTAGATCTTTCTCGGCTTGAAAACAACAAATTAATCCTTAATATAGAGGATGTTGATGTAGAACTTTTATTGGAAGAGGTTCTTGATAATATAACTGTACTGGCTAAAGAAGCTCATGTAAAAATCAATGCTGATTATGATATTTCTTCTCTTCATATAGTAGGTGATTATGACAGATTAAAGCAGCTTTTAATAATATTCTTAGATAACGCCATAAAATACTCCCCTCCAAATACCTATGTAACCCTAAAGGCATCAGTAGATGACTCTCTCCATTTAATAATTGAAGATCAGGGTCAAGGAATTCCGGAAAGGGAGCTTAAAAACATATGGAAGAGATTTTACAAAATCGATAAATCACGAATGGATACTCTAGGTACCGGCTTAGGATTAGCTATTGCTAAATATATTATTGAGCTTCACAACGGAAAAGCAGATATATCAAGCAATCTGAATGAAGGTACAATTATAACTCTTTCATTACCTATTCCAAAATAAATTGAATCACTATTTTCTTGTATTTTCTATTTTGCCTTCTCTTACAGAAGCTCTATCTGTTACAGCTTCAATAGGGGGAGGCAGAACTGCTTTATAAAAGGGAGCTATGCAGATAACAAGAACTGCTGTAATTATCCCTGTAAAAGCCGCTGATATATTACCATAGCTTACAGGAAGTTCACTGTAAATAAATCTGAAGCCTCCTATGGCTATTAGGAAAACAATAGCAGTTCCTATTAAAGAAAGAAGTATCAAAGCTTCTCCGTAAATGAGTTTTCCTATGTGCACATTCTTCCAGCCTATAGTTTTTAATATATCTATTTCTCTTTTTCTTTCTGTAGCCATAGCAGAAAATCTATCAAAAACCGTTAATAGTATAAGTGCTATACCACCTAGGATTATAGCCTTTGAAATATCAGACATACTATGGCTTATAAAGCTTCCAAGTGTTGTGTATTCTATATATTTATTAGTTGCTTCTATGGAAAGCCAGGTGAAAACAGCAACCCCGCCTTTAAGTGCTATTTGAATTACCAAAAGCCCTGACTTTTTACTATAAGAAAGAATGTTTTTTATGATTATCTTAAAAATGGAGTTAACACTGAAGATATTTTTTCTTACCGCCTCACCGCAATGCTTATAATATTTAAAAAAGTAAATTTTCCAGATCCAGAAGGACCTACAAGAGAGATAAACTTTCCTTTATTAATGACTAACTCAAAAACGTCCATAGCAGTTATAATCTTATTATCGGATTGATAGTTTTTTATAACATTTTTCAGCTTGAACATATTCCCTCCTGATATTTAAATACATAAAATTTATTTTATGTTATATATAAGGATATAATCTATAAATTACTAAAAAACATCTAAAATAATAAAAAAAGCCTGTACCTTAAAAGTACAGACTTATTAAAAGTATCTTAAACTAAAACAGAAAGAAAATTACCTATAATATATGCTGCTCCTGCAGCTAATCCTCCTACAATAAGCATTTCTAATCCTGATTTTATCCAGTTCTCTTCCGTTATCTTAACCTTTAACGCTCCAAGAGCAAATAAGGTTGCCCCTGTAAGAAAACAAGCTATAGCAAAGGTGTTTATGGCAATATAAGGGATAAATCTTGAAAGCACATAAGCAAGAATTGGAATAAATCCAAATATCACGAAGGATGTGAAAGTCACCATAGCATTTTTTACTGGCGATTCCTCTTCTTCTATTATCCCCAATTCTTCTATCATCATTATGTCAACCCAGGTCTTTTCATTCTTTGAAATAATTTCTGTTACCGTTTCCGCATCCTCCTGAGACATTCCTTTATCCATATAAAGCTCTATGAGCTCAAGCTTTTCACCCTCAGGATAGTTTTCTACCTCCCAGGTTTCTCTTTCTCTTTCCAAACTTTTATACTGCATTTCAGCCTTAGTACTTAAATAATCTCCTATTGCCATAGATAAACCGTCGGCAATTAAATTAGCAAACCCCATTATAAGCACTATAGCTGGTGAAAGGGAAGCTCCCGCTACACCGGCGACTACAGCAAAGGTTGTAATAATTCCATCAAGACCTCCATAAACTAAGCTTTTTATATATTGTCCCTGTTCTGTATTATGTTTTTCATATTTTCCCTGTTGAGCATCATGAGCTAGTTTAGCAGCTTCAATATCCTTATTCTTAAAAGCCTTTTTAGCCTTATCTATATTTCTTGATAACAAAAAACCACCTCACTTACCTATAATATATTCTTAACTATATTATAGTATAATTTGGTGGCTTTTCCCATATCAGCTGGTTTCCAAATGTGAAAACTCTATGTTAATACTTCTCATTAATCTATTATCTAATAAGTCCATATCTCTTTGCAAAGAATTTTCTTCTATTGTCTGAATAGGTATAAAGACCTTAAAGGTAGTGCCTATATCTATTTCACTTTCCACCTTTATATCTCCGCCTAAAGCTTTAGCCATAAGTTTGGCAAGGCAGAGCCCTATACCTGTACCCTCAGAATTTCTTGTAAGTCCATTATTAAGCTGAGAATACCTTTCAAATATATACTCTAATTTTTCTTTAGGTATTCCTATTCCTTCATCCTTTACCATTATGATTATTTCATCTTTTTCCTTGTATATTTCCACATATATTTTTTTGCCCTTGGGAGTGAACTTAACGGCATTGGAAAGCAAATTTAAAATAACTCTTTCATACTTCTCATCATCCAGCGCTGTGTATATATCCTCACTCTGTGAATTAAAACAAATTGAGATTTCTTTTTCCCTGGAATAAAGCTCTATGGATTCTACAATCATCCTGGTTATCTCTACTATATTTACATTTTTTCTGTTTACCTTGAGATAGCCTGAGTCTGCTCTTGTTATATCCAGCAGATTATTTACAAGTCTAAGCTGCTGAAGGCAGCTCTGCCTTATTTTATTAATATATTTTCTTGTTACGGAATTTATGGTTTCCTTCCCTGCAAACTCCAAAACCTGGAGAGCTGATAAAGCAACAGTTATTGGTGTTTTAAACTCATGAGAAATAAAGGAAAAAAACTCCTCCTGTGCTTTAAGCAGGTTGTTTATCTTTTCCTTCTGAAGAATTTCATCCGTTACATCAACAACTATTATAACCAGTTCTTTGATTTCTTCCTCAATATTTAAAAGAGGCTGGCATACCACATTATAATGCTTTTGATTGCTTATGCTTTTTATCTTTATGTTTTTTAGATATTTAGTATCCTTTATATTTCTTAAGCTGTTAAGATATATATCATTATCGTCCACATCCATTATAGAAAGAATATCATAAATGGTGAGGGGATATTCCTTATAATCTCCTAAACTTATAAGGTTTTTTGCCCTATTATTCAGCTCTATTACATTTAATTCAGGAAATGATAGCCTCACAATAGGAAAATCCAGAGAATTTATTATGTCATAAAAATAATTTTTTTGTTTTATAATTATCTCCTGTTCACGCATTAGGTATGTTACATCTCTAAAGCACATGACTACATTAGAAACTTTTCCTTTTCCATTAAAAATAGGAGTTGCATTAATATCATAATACTTTATACCATCATCTCTATATAAAGAAACCCTAACATTTTTCATATCTTCACCATTTAAAGCCCTCACCACTGGAAGACCGTCAACTTGCAGAAGATCTCCTTTTTCATCATACATAGGGTTTAATTTTATCACATCCCCTATATTCTGAATTTTTCCTGATTGATCAAAGGTTTCTCTGGCAGTTTTATTTAACTTAATATATCTTCCTGTACTATCTGAAATAAATAAACAGTCAGACATATTTTCAATAATTGCCTCAAGCTGATTCTTCTGAGTGGATATTAAATTTTCCTGATTAACTATAATATTTCTGCTTTTTATTTTTTCTGAAACATCTTCAGCTGTAACCACCAGATATTTAATCTTATCCTTAACATATATAGGTGTAAATGCAATATTCCAGCAGGATAATATACTTCCAGGCAAAACAATCATAAATTCTTCGTCATTATAAGGTCTGCCGTCATCTATGACCCTTTTCATCAAAAATTCCAAATTTGTTTCCTTTATGAAAGGAAAAACTTCATCCAGCCTTTTACCCACCAGCTCTTCAGCATTATAATTAACCTCAACATTCCTAAACTTAAGTTTATTGCTGTGTATTATCCTTAAGTCATCTGCAGTATAAATTGCCATGGTTGAAAGGCTATTAGCACAAAGCTGATATATTGCTGAAAGTTCAGGGGCTTTTAAAGCATTAACCATATCATAAAAAAAATAGATTCTTGTTTCTAAATTGGCTTCTATTTTTATTTTACATTCCAAAGGAACCCTGCACCTGCTGAATATTATATAGCTTTCATGCTCTACAAGGCTGTCCTTCTCTATATTTGTATTTAATAATTTAAAATAGCTGTTTATATCTATTCCTATAATTTCTTCAGCTTTATATGAAGTTAAGTCCAGCATAGATTCACTTATTTCAAAGATTTTATCCTTATAAGTGCAGACTAAAAAGCTGTTGCTACTACTCCCCTTGCAACCTACCATACTATCCCCTGCCTTTATTACCGCATTCCCAGTGTCAATTGTCATTTGTCAGGTGCCTGGCACCTGACATCTTCCTTAATTTACCTTACTTATTATAATACCATAAAAGTAGTTTAGTAAACAATTTGTACTATAGATATCTTCAATTTTATGCTTTATCTGGAATATCTATAATTTTACTGTTGACTATATGTTAATAAGTGATATAATATTTATTAATAATAAAGCGATGAAGAGAAGATTAAGCTGTAAACTGTTTTCAGAGAGAGAATACATCCGCTGAAAGTATTCTTAAATAAGCACAGCCCAAAACCACCTCTGAGCGGCTCTAATAAGGCACGGTAATTCCGTTATCATTATTAACTAAGAGATTTATCCTATTTGGGTAAATAATCAGGGTGGAACCACGGGAATATTATGCTCTCGTCCCTTTTCAGGGATGAGGGCTTATTTTATTTATACAAAGCAATTATAAAATCTAGAATCAAACCCTACAAGGAAAGGAGATTTAAAAATGATAAAAATAACTTTAAAAGATGGTTCAATAAAAGAATACCAATCATCCTTATCTATTTATGACATTGCTAAGGATATAAGCGAAGGATTAGCTAGAGTTGCCTGTGCAGGATTGGTAAATGGAGAAGTTAAGGATTTAAGACATGTTATAGCGGAGGATTCCGAGCTAAGCATTCTTACCTTTGATGATGAAGAAGGAAAAAAAGCTTTCAGGCACACTGCTTCCCATATACTTGCTCAGGCGGTTAAAAGGCTTTATCCAAGCACTAAATTAGCCATAGGTCCTGCTATTGATGAAGGTTTTTACTATGATTTCGACAAAGAGGGTTCCTTCAGCTATGAAGACCTTGAAAAGCTTGAGTCCGAGATGAAAAAAATCGTTAAAGAGGAGCTTCCTCTTGAAAGGTTTGAGCTTCCAAGAAACGAAGCCATAAAGCTTATGGAAGAAAGAAATGAAGATTATAAAGTGGAACTTATAAATGATTTGCCTGAAGAGGAGATTATATCCTTCTATAAAATGGGAGAATTCGTTGACTTATGTGCAGGTCCACATCTTATGAACACTAAATTTGTAAAAGCCTTTAAGTTAACTCATACTGCTGGTGCATACTGGAGAGGAAGCGAAAAGAACAAGATGCTTTCCAGAATATATGGAACAGCCTATAATAAGAAAGCTGACCTTGAAGCTCATTTAGAAAGATTAGAAGAAGCTAAAAAGAGAGATCACAACAGATTAGGAAGGGAGCTTGGCTTATTTACAACTTCTGAAGCTATTGGTCAGGGGCTGCCTCTGTTAACCGGAAAAGGTTCAAAGGTAATGCAGATACTTCAAAGATTCGTTGAGGATGAAGAGGAAAAAAGAGGCTATATTATAACAAAAACTCCATTTATGGCTAAAAGTGACCTTTATAAGATATCAGGCCACTGGTCTCACTATAAAGATGGAATGTTTGTTTTAGGCGATGAAGAAAAGGATGATGAGGTATTTGCTTTAAGACCAATGACTTGTCCATTTCAGTTTGCTATTTATAATGCAGACCAGCATAGCTATAGAGAGCTTCCAATAAGATATTCAGAAACTTCCACTTTATTTAGAAATGAAGCCTCAGGAGAAATGCACGGATTAATAAGGGTAAGACAGTTTACTTTAGCAGACGGACATATTATCTGCACTCCTGATCAGGTTGAAGAAGAATTTAAAAAAGCTGTAGACCTAATTAAGTTTATGATGAAATCCTTAGGTATACACAACGATATCTCCTATAGATTTTCAAAATGGGATCCAAATAACAGAGAAAAATATATCGGTGATGAAGCAGCTTGGGAATCCTCACAGGCTAAAATGAAGGTAATCCTTGATGACTTAGGAATAAATTATAAAGAAGCGGAAGGTGAAGCTGCCTTCTATGGTCCTAAACTTGATGTTCAATTTACAAATGTTCACGGCAAGGAAGATACAATCATTACAGTGCAGCTTGACTTCGCCTTAGCAGAAAGATTTAATATGTATTACATCGATAAGGATGGAGAAAAGAAGCTTCCATATATCATACACAGAAGCTCTATAGGCTGCTATGAGAGAACTCTGGCGATGCTCATTGAAAAATATGCCGGAGCACTGCCTACCTGGATAGCTCCAGTTCAGGCAAAAATCCTTCCTATTTCGGAAAAATATCACGATTACTGCCAGTCAGTGGCTGAAACTTTAAAAGCTAAAGGAATCAGAGTAGAAGTTGACTATAGAGCAGAAAAGATAGGATATAAAATCAGACAGGGAAGAATGGAGAAAATTCCTTATCTCTTAATCATAGGGGAAAAAGAAGCAGAAAATAACCAGGTAGCAGTAAGAAGCAGAAAAAATGGTGACGAAGGTGCTCTTCCACTGGATTCTTTCATTGAAAGAGTTCAAAAAGAAGTTAAAGATTTAGTAACCGAATAATTATAATAAAAAAA
>NZ_CCXI01000096.1 GCF_000820705.1 Clostridium polynesiense
CCATAGGGAGCTTTTTTTATTATAGAAAATATAGTATACCTTGAGTAAATGCATCTTCAGGAATAAGTAATCCAATTAATGTAAATAGTATAATACCTAAGAAAAACCCAATAGCACTGAGTATTAAAGTAGCTTTAGCAAAATTCTTTTTTGAAACCGGAGTATCACTGCTGAAAGCCCAAATAAATAGAAACACAAAGTTTATTATAGGTATAACAAGCAAAATCAATGTTCCTATCCATGATCCCACTGATACTACTTTATTATTTTGTTCTTGAACTTCCATAACTTCCATAAATCTTCTCCCTTCAATATAAATCAACATTTTTATTATATTAATTATACATTATTTCTTCTATAAATGTAATAAATTTCTATTAAATTCTGTATAATAATTTAATTTTATTCAATAAAAAAGCATCTTCAATAATAAAGATGCTTTAACTAATCAATATTCCTTATATCCTGAAACATATTTTCAAAGGACTGTTTTTCTTTTATATATTTTTGTTTTAAATCTTCGTAATTTTCCTTTATTTTATTATATTGCTGAGAGTTATTTGCATTTTTCATATCCGTAAATTTTTCTTCCACTTGCTCCAACTCTTTTTTTAGATTTTTAATTTCAAATCTATGCTTTATAAGATCATGGAGATTACTCATCTTACTGACCTGGTTCTCAAGTATTCCGCTTATTTCCTGCTGCTTATCAGAAGATAAGCTGTTTTTTAATTCATTTACCACCGAGAAAGATTCCTCAGTAAATTTAGAGATTTTTTCACTTATGGGAAGAATCTGAATTTCAAAGTTATCCTTATTTTCCACGGCATATTTCCCTAATAAATTTTGAGCTTGTTTTAAAGTAACACTGAAATCTTCAATGCTCCTTGCACCATAACTCTCTTCACCTTCCTCAATAAGGATTACTGCCTCAGCCAGCCTTTCCTCAGATATAGCAGTTAACAATTCAATCTTTTTAACTGTATCTTTAGTCAAAAATAACTGTACTTTTTCCAACCCTAAATCAAAGGTATAAAAAAAGCTCTTTGAAGTTGTTCCCG
Organism: Clostridium polynesiense; assembly: GCF_000820705.1. Taxonomy (GTDB): domain Bacteria; phylum Bacillota; class Clostridia; order Clostridiales; family Clostridiaceae; genus Clostridium_AA; species Clostridium_AA polynesiense. The sequence goes on from NZ_CCXI01000096.1 coordinate 1,062, forward strand.
CCTTATTCTTTAATCCTTCCAGCTGTAACGCTGAAACCTTAGTTGAACTCATCAACAAAAAAATAATCATGGACAGGCTAAAAATCCTTTTGCTATTCAAAAGGATACCCTCCTCTTAATTTAAGCCAACATAATCTTCCCCATTTATTATCCCCAATTAATAAAATAAATGATTGCTACCTTTTAGATATATGCTCTGCTTCATATCTAGCCATAACATAAAGAGTATCAGATAACCTGTTTACAAACTTCATTAAATCCTCACTAATATTTATTTCTTTTGAAAGGGAAACCATAGCCCTCTCAGCTCTGCGCATTATAGTTCTGCTCACATGAAGTATGGATGAATTGAATGTATCTCCTGGTATTATAAAGCTGTTTTGTTCCCCAATGATATCAAGATAACCATCAATAGTTTTTTCTAAATGTTTTACATCTTCCCCAGTAATTCTTTCCTGAAGCATCTTTATTCCTTCGTCATCACTAGCTAATTCCGAAGCTACTGTAAATAGCTTTTTCTGTATCCACCTTAGATTCTCTTTTAGTTCAGAATCCGTGCAGCTGGAATATGCCATGCCTAAGAAAGAATTAGCTTCATCGATAGTTCCGTAACAATGAACTCTTAAGCTGTCTTTATTAACCCTGGTTCCGCCGAAAAGGCCTGTTTCTCCTTTATCACCGGTTCTTGTATATACATGCATAAAACATTTCCTTTCTACTACCCTAATAATTTTCTTATATTATTCTAACATAGAAAAGAAATTATTTCTCTAGCTATGATGTAAAGTTATTAATTATTTAATTTTTGCAAACATAAGGGCTTAATTTACGATTTTTTATCCTCAAGTATACCAGGCTTAAAATAATATAATATAGCTACAAGAGTTCCTCCTGCAGTTCCGTTCACTATATCAAACATGGTATCTAAAAGACTTCCACCTTGAGAATTGAGACCTAAAATCATATCTCCGGAAAACTCGAATATTTCCCAAGCACCTGCACAAGCTGCTCCAAATAAAATAATAAAGAAGCATATAAATCCCTTGCTTAGTAAACTGTACTTTTCACCATGAAAAATACTTATGAGCACTGTATGCCCTATCATACCAAGCATAAGCCCTGAGGCTATATGAAGAAAATCATCCCAGTTTGGTATTAATGAATAAAAATCAAATAGCTTTCCTAAATACATAGAAAAGAATATAAATACCTGTATAGCAAACTTCATTTTTTCTGTAAATCTTATTTTGAATATTTTATATATATATTCTACTGCATAAGTTGTAAATAGGGTTAGGAGAACATTAAAAATCTTACTTCCTTTTCCCTGGACTAAAAATAAAATACCTGTTAAAACAATAAGTATTCTGAAGCCTTCAATAGTCCACCTAAAATAATTGTTGTTATAGCTTATCTTTTTGCTGCTTTCCATAATTATCACTTCCCCACAAAAAAACTTTACACCTCTATTTTTAAGACAAAATTCGGATGCATTTATTCATCGGTTTTTTCATTAATAAAGCATACCTAATAAGTACAGGTACGCTTTATTATTTCTTTATCAAAGCATGGTTATTCTTCTTTTAAAGCTTTTACAGCTTCTTTAAAAGTTTCAAAAACATAGTATATATCCTTTTCTGTTACCCAATAATTTGTAACGAATCTCATTATTCCATTTTCATCTGAACTTATCTTTACAAGCTTATCATAGAAGAATCTTACTATATCATCGCTGTTCACTCCAGTTTCTTTCATATCAAAGAATACCATATTTATATGTATGTCTTCAAGATTAACTTTAACCCCTGGAATCTGGCTTAAAAGCTCTCCTAAAAGCTTGGCATTTTTATGATCCTCCTTTAAATGCCCTCTCATTTCCTTCAATGCTACCAAGCCTGCTGCTGCCAGGAATCCAGCTTGTCTCAAGCCTCCACCCATTCTTTTACGATTCTTCTTTGCACGGACTATAAAGTCTTTACTTCCAACAACTATTGAGCCCACCGGTGCGCATAAACCTTTTGACAGGCAAAAGGTAATGGTATCAAAATATTTACTTATTTCCTTTACATCCACATTTAAGTACTCTGCAGCATTAAAGAGCCTTGCTCCATCCAAATGCATTGGAATATTATGCTCTTTTGCAATATCATGAACTGCTTTAATATTTAAAAGTGAAGGAACCTTACCTGTAGAATGAGCAGATTCCATACAAATCAAACCTGTATCAGGAAAATGAATATCCTCTCCTCTAAGCTTTTCCTGAAGTTCAGAAATGATGAATTCACCATCCTTATCCTTTAATGTTCTAAGCTGAACTCCTGATAAAGCAGCGGCAGCTCCAACCTCATGTATCATTATATGGCAGTTTTCTCCCAGAAGGACTTCATCACCTCTTCTGCAGTGAGTCATTATACATACCTGATTTCCAAAGGTACCGCTAGGTACAAACATAGCAGCTTCCTTTCCGGTAAGCTCTGCAGCATATGCTTCCAGTTCATTTATGGTTGGGTCATCTCCGTAAACATCATCCCCTACCTGAGCATTAAACATAGCTTCTCTCATTTTATCCGTTGGCTGAGTTACAGTGTCACTTCTTAAATCTATAAAACCCATATTCCTTCACCTCTCTGCAATTGATATATCTATTATAACAATATACTAATTTTAGTTAAATAGTTTTTATTTTTAGATTATAAAACAAAAAACCCCGTAAATCTTGGCTTAACAGTGATAGGGAACTAAATCACTTATCAACTGTTAGCTGACGGTTTTCGGGTGCATACGAAACTCCCGTCTGATTCCTAACAGGAATTAGGCGGGAGTTTTTCTTCTTAACAGAGCCAATATTGGAGGATAGCATTATGAAAACATTACTTTCCTGTGAATTTAACATGGATACCGGTTGCGTTGAACTAAGATATTCTGACGGCAGCATGATTTCTATTAACTGTACCGCTGTTGAGGATGAGGTGGCAAATAGCCGTTTCCAGCGGTCTGAACTGGACTGGCTCATCTACAACGATCCGCTGTCCTATGCGGAATTGATTTTGAATGGCAATCCGGAAGAATATCTGCGAACCGTAACGGAGGCTCCACAGTTAGATTTCGATTGATAAGCAAAGCCGCCAGAGGCACATCCATGCGATGCTGCTTCTGGCGGCTTTTTTACATTTTGTCAATCAAAGCAAACACTACGGCTTGTTGCTCTTCACTCAATCTCGACCATCGTTCCAGCAGCTTCCTTTGTGAATCAGTCAGAGTAACCGGTGAATCTTCTTCTGCGAATAGCTGAGAAAGCGTGATGCCAAAAGCCATGCAGATTTTTTCCAACGACGGAATAGTGGGAACCATATTCTTGCGATACCATGAGGAGATCGTAGATTGAGGCAAACCAGAGCGTTCTGCAAGCTGATACTCCGTCCAGCCTCGATCCTCTCGATATGCGGTTATGGCAGAGAGAATATCCTTCACTTGCATCACCTCTTTGCTTGTGTTCTTCGTAAATTATACTTTTGTTTATCGTTGCCTTTTAATCACTTTAATCGTATAATTTTAACGATATACACAACTATAAAGAGTTGATTGAAATGAGCAGGAAGAGTTGTTTCTTTATTGGACATAGAGAAGCATCGGAAGAAATTTATCCATCACTTTACGCCGCTGTTGAGACGCATATAATCCGCTACGGTGTTACTGAATTTATTGTTGGTCGTTATGGATGTTTTGACGGTCTTGCGGCAAAAGCCGTAAAAACCGCAAAACAAAACCATCCAGAAGTCGAACTGACCCTATTGTTACCTTACCATCCAGCAGAGCGCCCTATTCCTGTACCAGATGGGTTTGACAGCACTTATTATCCTCCAGGCATGGAAAGTGTACCCCGCAAGGTTGCCATTGTTCGGGCAAATCAGTATGTGGTCGATCATACCGATTTCCTCATTGCCTATGCGTGGCATCCCGCCAGCAATGCAAAAGATCTTCTCGAATATGCAAGGAAGAGAGAGGGCAAGGGGTTAATCTAGGTAACAGCCTTACCACATAATGATTTCAGGTAAATCAAACACAACAAGGTAAACTCTCTCGATGGATTACATCTAAAAGAACCTGTAATTATGCCGTTCCCGCAGTATAGCAAACACCTATGCATTATCCGTTAGATTTTCCGAAAATTTTCTTCACATCCGTGTAGTTATATTGCTGTTACAGAATTTTCCTGTTATAATATTGAATGCGTTTATTCTACATGGATGGTGTCTCAATTATGTCAGTTAGTTATAAAAAGCTTTGGAAGTTGCTTATTGATCGTGACATGAAGAAAAAGGACTTGCAGCGCCTGTCTGGTGTCAGTCCGGCATTGATCGCTAAGTTAGGCAGAAATGAAAATGTTTCCACCGAATCTTTGGTTAAAATTTGCACGGCGCTTGGCTGCGATATAGGCGATATTATGGAAATAACCCCCAGCAAAGAGGCGGGAGCAAATATGGAATAACAGAAAATGGAGGATGGCTACGATGCCGGCAGGGATAGATCAAAAAGTCGATATTTGGAAGAACAAATTACTTGATTTAGGAAAGCGGAATCGTCTTATCAATTATCGTGAAACGAAGCGGTCTACGCTATCTATCAAGACTCCCGAAATTTTTGAGCTTTGGGAGAGTTTTGTGGAGAATGACAATCCATTGGAATTCCCATATTATCGTGAACCCCAAGAAGAAACGGACGTGGAATATGATATTGACAGCGGTTTCCTTACATCTTCTGATGTAACAACTAATCAGAACGTAAAAGAGTTGCAGCGAACTCTGAGAAATCTCCGAAATAAAGCGAAAATGGCGATAGAAGAACAGGGCATAAATATCCTGTACTTGGCCTTTGGCTTTTTGAAATGGACTGAAGCTGATTATAGTACCGAGCAAATCGTATCACCGCTTTTGCTTGTCCCTGTCAGTCTGACTGTAGAGTCCATTTCCTCTCCGTTTGTGTTGCAAATGACCGATGATGAAATTGTGGTAAATCCGGCATTAAAGTACAAGATGGAGAATGATTTCGGATTGACCTTCCCAGAATTTGATGAAGATCTCGGGTTACAAAACTATCTGAATGCAGTTCAGAAAGCGGTAAAAAACAACAACTGGACGGTAACGCCTGAAGTTGGACTCAGCTTGTTCTCTTTCTTGAAAATCAATATGTACAGCGATTTGGCCAGAAACAAGGAAAATGTTGTTTCCAATCCTATCGTGCGTACAATCGCAGGAGATACTTCTGCAGCACAACACATCCCGGAAGAGCTCAATGACTATGACTTTGACAAAAAGCTAAAGCCCGTTGATGTGTTTCAGGTAGTGGACGCAGATTCCAGCCAGCAAGAGGCAATTCTGTGTGCAAAAAAAGGTGTTAGTTTTGTTTTGCAGGGACCTCCCGGAACAGGTAAAAGTCAGACAATCACCAATATTATTGCAGAATGCTTAGCTGATGGGAAAAAGGTGCTGTTTGTATCCGAAAAGATGGCCGCACTGGATGTCGTACACAAGCGGTTGACCTCAGCCGGATTGGACGATTTTTGTTTGGTTCTGCATAGTCATAAAGCAAATAAAAAAGCTGTACTTGAGCAGTTGCGAAAAGCACTGAGCCTTGCTCGCAACAAAGCGCAGTTGAGCGATGAAGCATATATGAAACTGGAGACGCTGTACCAAGATAAAGAAAAGCTGAACCAGTATGCGGAACAGATTTTCGAAACAGTTAGTCCGCTCAATATGACAATCTATCAAGTCAATGGAACGCTTGCCGAACTTGATGATTACCCAGATGTTATATTCAGCATACCAGATATCCGTAGCACTTCTGCTGAACAGTATCGTCGGTATTTATATGTGCTCAACGCTTTTAAGAACACAATCGGGAAAATGTCGGAAGACTTTGATGGTAATCCTTGGCATGGATCGATTGTACCGGTTGTCACAAATGAGCTGCGGCATGATGTGAGCGCACGATTTCCTGCACTTGCCAGCAGTCTTAGCAGGTGCGCTTCTCAAGCAAACGATATTTTTTCCTCAGTATATTTGACTTTTGGGCGTTCTTATGAAAATCTGAAAAAAGGAATAGATTTGCTGGCAGTTGCTAAAAAATCTCCCGGCATTCCTTATAGTTGGATATCAGAACCTAATGTTATATCGTTATTTAACGGAATTTCGGTATATGAAGAAAAAACATCGGGCTTTGCCAGAAAAGTTACTGAACTGCAATCCCAGTATGCAGTAATCAATGGACAGGGAATCTGCGAACTGAAACCTCACACTTTTGCCGATTTGGACAGTGTGGAAAAAATCTGCGGTGCCAAAGAGATACTTTCCAAATGTGCAGAGGGTGTTCCGGAACTTTTACGGATGCAGCAGCAGGGTGAAGATTTGGCGCTCATTCAAAATGAACGCCAAATAGCTGAAGGACAAGCACGGATAATCAATGCAATAAAAGGACAAATTTCTCAGGACTTTGCCGAGGGCATCTTTGAGATTGATTATAAGGTTGTTTTATCTTGTTACCACGAAGCCTATAGCTCTCTGACAAACGCTCTCCAAGAAAATTATTATCCAGGTATCAGCGTTGTTTCCCGCCCAGATGATCTGCTCCCTGAGCAATGGATTCAAGCAGAAAACCTAATCCAGTTAAGCAGTGATGCTCAAACATATGAACAAAGAAAGGAAACCTTCCAGCAGAAAGCGGCAGAGCTCAAGAAGCTGTATGGTGTAATTTCCGCTACTGAGGAACAGTTGACGTCAAATGCTGATCAGCTGGTTACTTTTGAAGCACTGGAAGCAGAGCTGCAAAAATTGCACGCAATTATTGCCGGGAACAGTGCAATGTCGGCGATTGACACAGGAAAGCTGATTGAAGCTTGCAGAAAGGAACTCTTAGGCGCACAGCAGAAAGCGGACAAAATTCATTCCATGCAATCTGACTTGCTTCAGAATTTTGAAAAGGAAGTTTTGGGTGTCAATTATCAGGAAATGCTGGTTCGATATAAGTTGCAGTATACCTCTATTTTGAAATATGTGAGGGGCAGCTACTATGCAGATCAGCGACAAATGAAACTTTTGTACAGAAACGTTTCCCAGAAAATCGATGACAAAACCATCATTGCTGCATTGACAACATTACAGGATATTGGGCAAACCCGAGAGGACATGGGATGTGAATGCAAGAATTTGATGGAGGCATTTGGGGATAGCTTCCAATATGAAGATACCGATTTTCAAAACATCAGCATGGTGCTGGACACATATGCCAATCTTCTGGAAGCAATTCGCCTTGTGTCAGATATGATGGAAATTGTACAGGATTTTGATCCGGCAGACAGCGAACTGGCAGAAAAATACGGCGTCTGGTATAAAGGAATTGATACTTCCTGGGAACTCGTGCTGCTTGCACTGCAAAAAACTGCAGATTTTCGCCAGAAAATCCGAAACGAGGTAACTGTATTCCAACCATACTACAAAAATGACACAGAAGAGCTTTCCGAACACGCTGTAATAAAGGTGTTGCTTGCGTTGAGACAGTTAGACGCCGAAAGAGAAAAGTGTAATGTTGTATGCCCCACTTCATATTCGTATTTGATGCCGTATTTGAATATGAAAACACAGATTTTAAGCTGGTAGATGCACTTTTAACAACATACACCGCATTTATCCAGGCGCAATCCATTCTTGTCGATATGGATGCCATGATGCAGGAGTTGAATCTGCAGGAAGCTGATCTCCGTGAGCAGTACGGTTTCTTTTACGAAGGCATGGCCACATCCTGGCAAGACATACGAGATGCCCTTGACTGGACTATCGAATTCAAAAAAGAAATTGACAAATATCAGCCCAATGACGAGTTTGTCAAGTGCATTTGTTCTGGCGGCGAAATCATAAAGAAATGCGGTACATATCAAGAAACGATAGCCAATGCACTCCGAGAAACAGACAAGGACTTTCAATGGTTCCTCAGTCTATTTGGAGAGCCAGAGCTGTATGCCCAAATGGATCTTCAGGTGTTGGCAAATCGTATTCAACGCTGTGCCAATGGTTTGTTTTTGCTGGAAGAGTGGATTGATTTTGTCAATGCCAGGAAAGATTGCGAAAAAGAAGGTCTTTTCGAATATGTTCAGCAAATCGAAGAACAAAAAATCAAACCATACCAAATTCTCCCTATCTTCCAGAAGCGATTCTTCCGCCTGTGGCTGGATGCGGTATTGCCGGAGTATCCCGCTGTCCTGAATTTCAGACGATTGAATCAGGAAAATACGATTCGTGAATTTTGTGAACTGGACAGGATGCAGTTTGAGATTGCAAAAGCACGAATCAAGAGCAAACTAATCAACGATCTGCCTTTGCTGGACAAATTCACAAGCGGCATGGACGAGGTGGGAATACTCAAACGTGAGCTCGGCAAGCAGAGAAAGATCATGCCCATCCGCAAATTATTCCGTCACATTCCGAATCTTTTGCTGGTACTAAAGCCTTGCCTGATGATGTCTCCGCTGTCTGTTAGCCTTTTTCTGGAAGCAGATACCTATCAATTCGATACCGTTATATTCGATGAGGCATCCCAGGTATGTACGGAAAACGCAATCGGCGCAATTGCTCGTGGCAAACAAGTAGTCATTGCTGGTGACAGTAAACAGCTGCCGCCGACAAGCTTTTTCTCTGCGTCCACTTCGGATACAGACGATTACGATACGGACGATGAAGAGGATGACGACAGTGCTGCTTATGAATCCATCTTGGATGAAGCGAATCTATTGCCGGAACGTACACTTTTGTGGCATTACCGCAGCCGTCATGAACATCTGATTGCTTTCTCGAATGCAAAAATTTATCACAATAATCTGATCACGTTCCCTTCTAATGTGGATCGGGTTCCAGATAATGGTGTAGAGTACTTTTATGTAAAAGAAGGCTTCTATGATCGTGGCGGGAAAAAAGGAAACGTGCCGGAGGCAAAACGGGTTGCTGAGTTGGTATTTGAGCACTTCAAAAAGCATCCCAATCGTTCATTGGGGGTAATTGCGTTTGGTGAAGTGCAGCAACAGGCCATTGAAACAATGCTTCGAGAAATGCGCTTGAGAAATCAGCAGTATGAGCGTTTCTTCAACGAAGAAAAGGAAGACGCTTTCTTCATCAAAAACCTTGAAAATGTTCAGGGTGACGAGCGTGATACCATCATTTTTAGTGTTGGATATGCCAAAGATGCTGCAGGTGTGTTCCGCATGAATTTTGGCCCCCTCAGCAAATCTGGAGGTGAGCGCAGACTGAATGTAGCCATAACACGTGCGAAATACAACGTCAAGTTGGTAGGATCAATTCTGCCCACCGACATTGATGTTGATCGTGTTTCCGCTGAAGGACCGAAACTTCTGCGCTCTTACATCGACTTTGCTATCAATGGAATCGATTCTTTGCAGCGTGAAGTGACAGAAAGTGATATTGTACAGCACGATTCACCTTTTGAAAAAGCGGTGTATGACTTCCTTGATCGCAAAGGCTACAAGCTGGCCACGCAAGTAGGATGCTCTGGATACCGGATAGATATGGCGGTAAAACATCCCACAATTAGCGGTCAGTATGTTCTCGGTATAGAATGCGACGGAGCAGCATATCACTCTGCCAAAACAGCCCGAGAGCGTGACCGTTTGAGGCAAGATGTTTTGGAAAATATGGGGTGGAAAATTTACCGCATTTGGTCCACGGATTGGATTAAAGATCCGGTTACGGAAGGAAATCGTCTGATTGAAGCCATCGAGGATGCTCTAAAAAACTATGGGATTGATGAACCCGTGTCTTCCAAGGTGGAAGTCGATGCCGAGGACTTTGTTTCTTTAGAAGAAAAGGCCGTCTCTATAGAAGACATAGAAAATCCTTATGGCTTTGAAGAGGAGCAACAGGTGTCTTTTGCACATCTTTCCCGCAACAGCAGCGGTTATCTGTCCGGAGCTGATTGCATTATGGAAATCGTGAACAGGCTTTACCCTGTCCATTATGATTTGATTTGCCAGCACCTTGCCCCTCTGCTCGGAAACACAAAAGCAACAGTTAAAGTAAAGAGGGAGGTAGATTATCAGCTGCAACAACTGGGTAAAAAGCTGATTCGCAAAGGAGACTTCTTTTTCCCTGCTGGATATACAAAAGTCTCTCCTCGTGTTAATAGCCGAAAAATCAATCATATATCCACCGAGGAATTGGCGGAAGCGATGTACAGGGTTCTGAGCAAGAGCGTTGGACTAACAAAGGAGCTTCTTTGTGCGGAGACTGCACGTGCGTATAATTTCCACCGAATGACCCAAAATATTACTTCTGCAATCAACGAAGCCTTTGAACTGTTGGTAAAACAAGAACGAATTGAGATTATCGAAGGAAAAGTAAGTATCTCCAAATAACAGCAAAGACAAAACTCAACTATCTTGCTTTCATCCAGGGAGCTATATCATGCTTCAAGTATGATTACAGAATCCTTGGGAAGATTATGCCTTGGAGAAGTTTGCAGATGACGGATTGCTTGTTTTGCAAATTTCTTGCTTACCGTCGTATCCCATTCCGCCAGCCGGATGATCTCCGTTGTTTCGGTCTCAAAATCAAACGAAACCTCACCCCATTCGCCGTCGTTGTCCACCTGATACAGGTAGACAGCGGCGGCGATTTTCTTTTTGCGTTTGGTCTGGGATTTGCGTTTTAGGCGAATTATGTGAAGCACTCCGGCTTCTGTCAGCAGACAGGCCAAGTGTTCCACAGCTTTGCGGTAGGCCCGTTCTGCACCACTGTCTGTGCTGCCCTCAAAGAGGACTGCCAGTTCTTCAAAGGTCAGTCGGGTGCTGATGGGACTGACCCTACCACAGGTCATACAGATGGCGTTTCTCTTTTCCAAAAGGGTCTGCTC
>NZ_CCXI01000097.1 GCF_000820705.1 Clostridium polynesiense
CTCGGACAGCTTCAGCCTGGATGCCGTTCCATAGAATCTCCGCATAGTCCCAATGGTCATCCCGGCTGACATCCTCGCCGGTTTCTTCGCTGTCCTCATCCTGCACAGTCTGATAAAACGGAACACGACTTCGATTTTGTTTGGCCAATGCCAAAAACTTCGCTGCGGTTTCACTTGAGCAGTTATGTTTCTGCGCATATTTCTGGATCGCCGCCTGTTCAGACTGACCGGATTGATTGTAGAGCCAAGCAAGCCCACGCACAGCTTTGTACTCATCCACATTTTCAAAGGAACCGGCCTCCTCCTGCATCCGGCAGGTCAAAAGGGCGTTTCCGATAAAATGATGGGCATAGGTCAGAAAATCTGCTCCTTGTGCGGAATCGTACTCCCGTAGACAATCCAGCATGGCAAGTACACAGCCCATTTTATAGTCCAAAAAGCGTTCCGGGTCATAGCGATCCAGCCCTTCCCGCAGCAGGAAACGGCGAACACGGCCATTGAGCCGGTTCTCATAGTGGTGCAGAAAAAAGGAAAACCAGCACTGTTCTCGTCTCTGTACGGCCTTAATGATATAATCATTCAGATTTTCATGGGCAGGCGGTTCCGGGTCAAGCTGAAAGATGCGTTCCACTTCCCGCATGGTCAAGCCCTTGGGTTCCGTTAGGAAGCTGTATTTGGCACAATAGCCGGGCAGCTCCCATGTCCACGCTGTATCCATTTTCCCTCACCACCTTTCAGATGTTTCGCTGCTTAGTTTTTTTGTACTGCTTTCAACAGTGCATCTTGGGTCATTTCCTGCTCATAGACAGTGCTGGCATAGCGCTGATCTGAAAGCGCACGGAGCATCTTATCTTTTGCCAGCTTTTTCATAGCTGCTGCCGTTCCTTCATCCAGCTTTCCACGGCGGGTGCTTTGCAAAATGGTGTTCATTCGGCGGGTATAAATGGCCTTGATGGGGTGATCGTCTGCAAGCTCCCGCTGCTCCCGGCCTCTCAGATTGCCGATTTGTCGGCACGTCCGTCCCCGCTGGTCACCGGGGGCCAGCCCGCCGCAGTATTTGGTGTGCCGTGCGTCAATGGTGAGAAACCACCTGCCGCAGATGGGACATTTCTTGGGCGCATGGCCCACACAAAGCCCCTCAAACAAATCAGATCGGAACATCCCCACAAAGGAGACATAGTGCATCCGTTTGACCAGCTGCGGCTCTGTCTTTCCGGGCCGAGTGGCGGCTACATACTGCACCGAAGCATTGGTCAGGGTCATCCAGGCTGGGTTATCCAGCGACAGAGTTGGCTCACCTTTGAAGAACTGTCCGAACATTGCAGCATAACCGTCCGGAGTACGGTCATAGTCTGTCCCATTCAAGCGCTCTGCAAATTTCGTCAGAGCCTCCTTGTATTGCCCCAGAGAATAGCTCAAATGCCCCAGCACCTGCGCTATTCGGACGAGCATGGTTGCCTTGCTATGCTGACCAGTCAATGCACAAATCAGCTGCTCCTGCTGCGTAAGCCGCAAATAGGCTTTTGCGTCCTCCATATATTCTTCGGAAAAGATGGCTGCAAGTTTTTGCTCAAAATAGCTCCGATTCAGGCGGGAGAACGGTGGTGTCGCCTGCAAAAAGGAGATGATCTCGCCAGCGGCCTGCTGCACCTGCGGCAGCAGCTCCATATCCACGGAACCGGTGTTCATCCCCTGAAGCAGCTGGTTCAGCACATTGCAGGGAGTATCCAGTTTTTCAATGGTACTGTCCGGGATGTTCAGCACCTCGCAACCAATGGTTCCTGTGGGCATGGTACACCCCTCATAGTTCACGGTGTCCTGCCAGAAATCCAGCGACAAAACCGCATGGTTGATGATCTGATCCATCTTCTCCCCCCTGTCATGTTTTTTTATTTTTATAATAGCACACAATTAAATTCTTGTCATGTTTTTTGAAAATGCCTTGTCATGCCATTAGCCTGTTTTTTTCGGTTTTCCCCATAACCTATACAGAGGGGTGAGAAAACTGCCCCATCAAAAAGGAAATGGAGGGAATATGTATGAATCTGTTTGAAGTGGTGAAAGCCAATATTAACACACAGGAAGTAGCGCAAACGTATGGAATTGACGTCAATCACTATGGTATGGCACTGTGTCCGTTCCATAATGACCGTCATCCGAGCCTGTATATATCGGATGACCACTACCACTGTTTTGCCTGTGGGGAGCATGGGGATGTGATCGACCTGACCGCCAAACTGTTTGACCTTCGGCTGTATGATGCGGCCCGAAAACTGGCATCGGACTTTCACCTTGCACTGGACAAGCCCTTGCCGGAAGCAATTCGCCAAAAATTAAAGCACAAAACCAAAGCACAGCAGCTTCGTGAGAACGAGCAGCGGTGCTTTTCTGTTTTGAACCAGTATCGGCGGTTGCTCCTGGATTGGGAAAGGCAATATGCACCGCAAGCGCCGGAAGATGTGTTGGACGAGCGGTTTGTGGAAGCCTGCCACCGTCTGCCCTGGGCAGAGTATCAGCTGGACATTCTGCTACAAGGCGATTCCTATGAACGAGGCGAAGTCGTGAGTGAACTAACGGCAGACGGATACATCCGCAAATTACAGGCCCGCCTGAGAAAGGAGCGATACCATGAATACCCCTGTTTGGATTGATGATAAGGGGAAAATCGTCGAACCGGAATACTGCCGGGATTTCCTGTCCCAGCATCCCTTGCGCTGTATCAACGACCGCTTTTATACTGTGGATGGCCCATTGCCCGATGAGAGCAAATTGAAGCGCACGATTTATGAGGAAATCTCGCCCTGGCTTCATGCCAAGGTTGCACAGACGGTGGAGCAGATAATCAAAGCGTTGAAGCTGGCGGCATATGCAGACCCTCTGCCCCTGCAATGTGACCGTATCCATGTGGCTAATGGCACTTATTTTCTGGACGGTACATTCACAGAGGAAAAAGAGTATTGCGGTAACCGCCTGCCGGTGTCTTATCGGGCAGATGCTCCTGCACCGGAACACTGGCTGCACTTCCTTTCAGAACTGTTGGAACCGGAGGATATTCCCGCCTTGCAGGAGTATCTGGGCTATTGTCTAATCCCCTCCACCAAGGGCCAGAAAATGCTCATGCTGGTCGGCAAGGGAGGCGAGGGCAAAAGCCGGATCGGTGTGGTGATGAACGCCATTTTCGGGCTCAACATGAACACCACTTCCATTCAGAAGGTAGAAACTAATCGGTTTGCCAGAGCCGATCTGGAGGGTAAGCTGCTGATGGTGGACGATGATCTGGACATGAACGCCTTGACCAAAACCAACTATGTCAAATCTATCGTGACCGCAGAACTGCGGATGGATTTGGAACGGAAGAAAGAGCAGAGCTATCAAGGGCTGCTTTATGTACGCTTCCTATGCTTCGGCAACGGGGCATTGACTGCACTTCACGACCGCAGCGACGGTTTCTTTCGCCGCCAGATCATTCTGACCACCAAAGACAAGCCTGCGGATCGGTTCGATGACCCGTTTCTTGCTGAAAAACTGATTGCCGAAAAAGAGGGACTCTTCCTCTGGATGCTGGAGGGGCTGCGGCGGCTGATCGCCAATCGCTATCACTTTACCATCAGCCAGAGAGCCAAGGACAATATCACTTCCGCTGTTCGGGATGCCAATAACATTCTGGACTTTCTCGATTCTGAGGGTTATGTGGAATTCAAGGCCGATTATGAAGCCAGCACCAAAAATCTGTATGCAGCCTATAAGCGGTGGTGTGAGGACAACGCAGAAAACCCACTATCCCCAAAGAGCTTCGCAAACCAGCTTAGCCAGAATGCTGAACGCTACCATTTGGAGCCGGTCAGCAATCTACACATCGGCGGCGGAAAACGGTGCCGGGGATATATGGGTATTTATATTCTGCTCTCGCCTATGGAGTTGTAATGAAACTTCAAAACCTTCTGTTCGTGCGTTCATGCGTTCCTAATCGGGTGCAGACTGTGGAACGAAGGAACACACGAACGCAAAAAATAGAAGTTCATTTTTTATTGTTCGGCTCAGAGGGCGCTCTAAAATCCGCACTTCCCAATCAATGGTTGTGCAAACAGTGAAAAACACTACCATAAGCAGAACACAAATCATTATTCGGTGATTTACAGAATGGTGATGGTGGTATGCGGGAAGGTGGCTATTTTCACGGTTTCGCTTGCAAGCCCACCTAATGGCAAAGTCGATGGGGTACTGTTGCGGACCGTTCTTCACAAACGCAGTTCTGAGCGATTTTTGAGAAGTAATTAAGATTAACTGTACCGTGCAGCGTGTGTTCTCCACGGCGAACTAACTTTACGAAAGAATGAGGTATTTTTTATGAAATCCAATTTGCGAAATGAAGTCAAGTCGTACATTGTGCGTTCCGGCTACACGATGCAGGAAGTCGTTGACCGGCTTTCCGAGGATTACGGCTGGAGCGACAGCGTTTCAAACCTGTCCAACAAGCTCCAGCGGGAGTCTCTGCGGTATGTAGAGGCGGTACAGCTTGCCGATGCCCTTGGCTATGACCTCGTATGGCAGAAGCGGAGGGACAAATGATGTCCGCCGTTCCTGTTATCCGTATCTCCCGTCCCCATGGCAATACCGCAGTATTGCTGTGGACAGGTGGCGAAAACATTCGATTTTTCGCTGCCGCCGGATGGCTGATGTTTCGCAAAACATCGGCTGTCCGGGCTGAACAACAGGAAGCGATGCACACGGTTTCCGGGCAGTTCAGCAGCGGTCATCGCAATGACCGCAATTCCCCCTCGGAGAGCCCACGGCACTTTGCAGCCCTTCGGGATGAAAGTGTCATAGTGGGTTATTACACTTCCCGCAGGAAGTGCATCCCCGTCCCCCAGCCGTCTGCCGCACAACAGAAAGGAGCTGATTTGTATGGCCAGAAACGACGGAATCGACCGCACCTTTGCCCGTAACCAGGACTTGCCCACCCTTGATGATGTGGCGAAGGTGCAGGAGCATAACGAACGGGAAAAGGACAGCTACTCCAACCAGGATATTGATACCACCCAAACCTACCGGAATATCCACTTCAAGGCTCCCACCGACAGCTATGCCGCTATGTTCGATCAGATGATTGCCGATGGTGTCATCTCCACCCGTGGTCTGAAAGCCGATGCGGTGAAATACGGGGAACTGATTTTTGATGTGAACTCCGCTTACTTTCACAATCACGGCGGATATGAATATGCCAAGCAATTCTACACCGACGCATACAAAGCTGCCGCAGAGATCGTGGGCGGTGAGCAGTATATCCTCTCTGCCGTCATGCACGCCGATGAGCGCAACCGAGCCATGTCGGAAGCTCTGGGGCAGGATGTGTATCACTACCACCTTCATGTGGTCTATGTCCCGGTGGTGGAAAAACAGATTCTCTGGTCGAAGCGGTGCAAGGATAAGTCCCTTGTAGGTACAGTCAAGGAGACCATTATGCAGGTCAGCCGCAGTAAAAAGTGGGAATCCAAAGTTGCTCTGGATGAACAGGGCAATCCGCTTCTGACCTCCAAGGGCAAGAAAGTTCTGCGGACATCGTACAGTGTCCTGCAAGACGATTTCTTCAACTATACGAAAGCTGCCGGATATACCGATGTGGAGCGTGGAGAGCGTGGCAGCACTGAAGAACATCTGACTGTGACCCAGTTCAAGGTGGCACAGGAGCAGCAGCGGCTGGAAGATGTGACCGCCCAAATCGCTCAGACAGAACAGGCGCTGGACACCGCACAGGCTGCCGTTGAGAAAAAGCACAAGGAGCTGCAATCCCTGCAAAAGCAGGCCAAAGAACAGCGTACTGCCGCCCTGACGGTACAGGAAATCCGCTCCATGGGGAAAAAGACGATCACCGGCAACACCACTCTGACCCCATCCGAGTGTAACACGCTCAAGGATTATGCGGTCAATGGGATTCTTGCCAAGGCGGAAAACAGCCGTTTGGAGGAAAAACTGCAACAAGCGCAAAAGAGCGTCGCTGTCTGGAAACAGCGATATGAATTACTGAAAGAACAGGCACGGCCTTATCTGGAAGCTGTCAAGCTCGCACCCGAAAAGGTGCGGGCTTTTCTTGACGCCATTTTGACACGAACTCGGCAAACAAAGCAACACGATCAACCTTCCCGCCGCAAATCGCAAGATATGGAACTTTAACAGAAAGGAATTTTTGCTTATGACCAATCTGACAACAAAACTCAATAAGCTGATGCTCGATGATTCTCCTTCGGAAAAGCTGATTAACGCTTGTGCTGAAATCGATATTGAATCCTGCTTTGACCCGATTTTTGAACCGCCGATTGATTTTCTGGAAGAATGCCGGAAACGCTGGGAAAACCTAATGAATCCTTTTACAGGTACGGTAGAACGAAAAATCGGAAATACCTGGTATCTGCTGGAGACTGTATGTGACGGAAATGAGCCGCTTACCCACAAGGTAAAACGGCTCATTTTCTCGGATAAGGAGGCGCTTTGTTCATGACACAGACTCAAATTCATGCTACAATATCACCATGCACACCGATTCTGTCAGCTGACCCAACCGTAAAGGAGGACGCTATGTTGGATCAGCAGAAAATCACCATCCTGTACTGCCGCCTCAGCAATGAGGATGCACTGGATGGAGAATCAAATTCGATACAGAATCAAAAAGAGTTTTTAACCCGG
>NZ_CCXI01000098.1 GCF_000820705.1 Clostridium polynesiense
CGGATATACGGGAACCAATTTTGACCGCCCCGGCGTGCAGGAAGGCTTTGCACTGGTTAAGCAGGGGCTTGTCGGTTGCTGGCTGGTCAAGGATCTTAGTAGGTTTGGCCGAGATTACCTGACCGTTGGACAGTACACGGACATCATTTTCCCCAGCTACGATGTGCGTTTTATCGCCGTCAATGATGGTGTGGACAGTGAACGGGGCGACAGCGACGGCTTTGCCGCTATCCGTAATTTGTTCAACGAATGGTATCCACGGGACACCAGCAAAAAAGTCCGAGTCGTATTCCGGCAGAAAGGCACCAGCGGAAAGCATCTGGGAAAACCGCCCTATGGTTATCGCACTGACCCTGCCGATAAAGACCATTGGATCATTGACGAGGATGCCGCCCCAGTAGTCAAGCGCATCTTTGACTTGGCCATTGACGGCAAGGGGCCGGAACAGATTGCCCGTATACTGGAGAAGGATAAGGTGTTGACTACCAAGGCGCTGTATGCCAAACAGTCGGAAGACCATCCTGACCCCAAAAAGCGTAAGAAAATGCCGGAGCGCCCTTACCATTGGATTGGTCAATCGGTTGCGGGTATTCTGGAACGGATGGAGTACACCGGCTGTACCTGCAATTTCAAGACCTATTCCAAGTCCTATAAGCTGAAGAAGCGGATTCCCAATGCCATCGAAGATATGTGTATCTTCCCTGATACGCAGGAAGCAATCGTTTCTCAGGCTCAGTGGGACAGGGTGCAGGAGTTGCGAAAAAACAAACGCCGTCCCACAAAAGCGGAACGGCAGGGATTGTTCTCTGGGCTTCTGTTCTGTCCTGATTGCGGGAATAAGCTGCACTTTGCTACCTGCAAAAGCTTTGACGGCAAGCAAGACCATTATGTATGCTCCAGCTACAAAAGTGGTCGAGGCACCTGTTCTGCCCACTATATCCGTGAAGATGTACTGCGGGAACTGGTGCTGGAGCGCATCCGTACGGTCAATGCCTATATCCGGCAGGATGTGGAAGGCTTTCAGGAAGAATGGCTGCAATGCCGCCGTTCCGATCAGGAACGCAATATCCGTGAGGATCGGAAGCGAGTGGAGCAGGCCAAGAAACGGCTGGCTGACTTGGATGTTCTTCTGTCCCGACTTTATGAGGATTTTGTCCTGGGCGATCTGAGTAAGGAGCGGTATAAGAAAATGACCGCCGATTACGAGGCAGAGCAGGAGCGGTTAAAACTCGAAATTGAAGTGACGGAAGAATGGCTGGAAACGCAGGAAACCATGAGTGCAGATGTGGATGCCTTTGTAGCCCTGACACAGAAGTATGTGGATGTGCCGGAATTGACACCTACGATAGTCAATGAGTATATCAAGAAAATTGAGGTGTTTCCACCGGACAAATCCAGCGGCAAGCGGGTACAGAAGGTAAAAATCTATTTCAACTTCGTGGATGATGTAGAGATTCCTGTGATTTCCGAGCCTGTTGTTGCGAAATCTACCCCTGGACGCAGAAAAACGGCGTGACCATTGCGGTCACACCGTTCTCTGCCCCTCGCAAAGCTAAATAGTACCTTATCACTATTAAGCCTTCCTTAGTCAGGATTCTTTTGGGGATTTTATATGCTAGATTAGATAAGAATTAACTTCTTAAAGGGACTCAAATTGATTATTGATTAATCTATATTTAATTGGTTAATCTATATTTAATTTCTCAATCAATTTAAGATATTTATTTTGAATTTCTTCCTTTTCTGCTTCTTTTTCGAACTCTTCACATTCCGCTTCCAGCTTCTCTAATGTATCCTTTGAGAGATTTTTTTCAGCAAATTTATAAACTACTCCATCTTCTTTATCTATGTGTCTTTTAAGCAGATTGCAATAACCTATTGCATTTGCTATTATATCAAGCTTAGCATCCTCTTTCCCTTTTTTTAGAGATTCCAGTGCTTCCTCCAGATCTTTTATATAAAGCCTTCCTAAATCATGCTCAACCAGCATTCCAAATTTAACAAGCTTTTCTGCCGGTGCTCCTAATTCATCCACCATCTTATTAAAGAGCATTTTTTCTTCCTTTCCATGATGATGTTTATCTGCGTAGTTTCTAATAAAATCTATTATCTTATAAAAGTTCTGCAGATTTACTTCCTCACCCTTCAAAAGCTTCAAGGAATATTTTCTTAATATTTCCAGAGCAATTTTTATATTTCTATGCTCTTCCATCATTATTTCAATTGCTTTCATATATTAATCTCCTCAATTCCATCTATTTTCCTCTAATGCTTTCACTGCCGTCATCATTTTTTGTGTATTTAAATTCTTTAGTGAAAGTTTCTACAAAAGCCTCTATCCATTTTCCCCTTAAAAGATAAAACTTTCCTACTTCTCCTCCTGCATTATTCCAGTATATAGCATGCAGACACCTCGTAGCCCTCCATGTGAAAACATCCTCTGTATTTTCTAAAAATTCATTAACCCTGTCGCAGGGCATCCCATCTAAAATGTAGTCATTTATAGCTGAAAAGACTTCCTCCGGTGAAGCTGCTGACCTTTGAGTCCTGGAGAATTTTCCATCTTCTTTACCTCTATTATAAAATATATCAATTAAATCCTTCTCATAACTATTTGAGGATTTTAATATTTCCGTTATATATTCAGCCTGTCTGCTTTCTGCTTTTTCTATCTTATCCTGCAGCCATCCGTGAATATCAGATGTATCTATAAGCTCCTCCAAAGGCCTGTCTTCTGTAGGTTTGCCGTATTTATCCCAAACCTTACTGTTCCAAATATCTACAGGAAGATTATTTCCTCTGCAGTAATCTATAATATCTTTTTCAATGCTTTCAAACCATTTTATTTTATTAAACAGCCAATAGTGAATCTTACCTAAAAATTTACTCAAATTTACCACTCCATAATTAAGATTGAATTTCTATTATTTGTCAAGCTTTTCCTTTAATTCTTCTAAAAGCTCATTTACATTTATACCATGAACTAATGCTGCATCCTGAATGGATTCTGCCTGAGAAGCAGGGCATCCTATACAGCCCATTCCAAAATTCATTAAAATATCAATAGCCTCCGGATAATTTCTAACTAATTCTCCTATGATTGTTTCCTTAGTAATTAACATTAAAGCTCCACCTTTCATTTTATATTAAAATTAATCATATTATTTTAATAACTATTATGTTTTAATTATATCTTTTAATCCCCAGTATTTCGGTAATATATGTTACGGATAAAATACTATTTAAAAATAAAAAGTCTACATACACTGCCTCTATTCTGCAATGTATATAGACTCACACATACTCCTTTTAATAAGAACCGCCTCTTTTTCACTGGTATTTTTAAGCTTTACTACAAAACTTTTAGATCCTAAAAATTTATCCCCTTTAAACCTTCCGATAATTTTATTAATCCTGTAGCTATTCTCTGCGTATTTCTTTCCCTCTTCACCGGCATCTCTGTAAGTTATTTTTCCGCAGGTAACTTTATTATTCTCCCAGGTGTATTCCTCCAAGTTACTGTACCAGATAAAATATGTAATGAGGATTCCAAAAATAACTGTTACCATAGTCATAAAAAAGTATTTACCTGATGACTTCATTTCCCAGCCTCCTTAAAGATATATTTAAAAATTCATATAAAGAACTAATTGTAACCTTATATTTGGGTTTTATAATCACTTATTATAAGTATAAACAATTTTATTAATTCCATAAATATATACCAACGAAATTAACTCTTATTTATAAACATTATTATCCTTTATTGTAATAATATAATAAAATTAATATAATATACAGATAAGTTATTTTTCATTGCTCTCTAACGGTTAAACTATATGACACAATATACCAATTATTTTAAATATGCTTTATAATTAAAGAGAGGACTTATTAATAATTAAATATTAATTACTGGAGGAACCCTATAATGCAAGCAAATCTAAATGACAAGAAAGCTTTAAGGCCGGATTCTGCTCCTAAAAAATGGCCCTCAATAAGTATTAATTTCAGAAAAGACGGAGTACCTTTAAAAAATATTACTTCTATGCAAAAGATACTTCCATATATATTTAAAACCCGTACAGAAAGCTTAGTATATTCACCGGAAAGACTGGACTTTACTACAGCAAGGGAATATATAAAGAGAAAAAACAAAGAAAACCCAGGTTTAAATCTCGGTACTTTTCATATAGTAATCGCTGCTTTGGTAAGGACTATATCCTCATATCCTTACTTAAACAGATTCATAAGCGGTAAAAAGCTTTATGCCAGAAATTATATATCCTTTTCTTTTATAGTTTTAAAGAATCTCGGAGGCAAGGTTGATGAAACCAGTGCAAAGCTGTATTTTGAAAAGACTGACACACTTTTTGACGTAGCTTTAAAAGTTAAGGAAAATATTGAATACTGCAGATCCACTGCTGAAAAAGATGATGACAGGCTCATGTATTTTGTATCCAAGCTTCCCTCACCACTTATTACCATACTGGTTTTCATGGTTAATAAATTTAATGATTGGGGACTTCTGCCTAAGAGCTTTATAGATACAGACCCCCTCTTTACCTCCGCATTTATATCTAACCTCGGAAGTATAGGACATGGTGCAATTAATCATCATTTATATGAATGGGGAAATTCCTCCATATTTATAACTATGGGAGCATTGGATAAAATTAATGAAAAGGATTCTCAGGGGAATTCTGTAACTAAATGCATGCTTGATGTGGTATTTACTCTTGATGAACGCATAGCTTACGGGTATTATTTGGTTAAAGCCTTAAAATATTTTAAGTCTCTTATAAAACATCCTGAAAGGCTTGAACTTCCACCTGATATAATAGTAGAGGATGACGGAATTTAATCAAAGAAAGGACGACAGAAAATGAAGGTTAAATATGCTATGCAGTATTTAAAAACTGCTAATGTTCATTTGGTAAAGGATATGGGTATGATACCTTATAAACTCCATAAAAATTATGACTTTGATTCCAGCGTAATAACTTACGAAAATGGAGATTACCCCTATCTTACCCAGGAAGTGAAGGGACTAAAGCTTAAATTTGTCAATAAAATATTTAAAAGTTTTACTCTGGATGGAGCCCTTCATCTATTAAGGTATGGAAAGAACATTGATATACTTCAAATATTTCACATTACTTTAAGTACCGCTGCATATGTATATGCCTTTAAACTAAAAAATAAAAAAGGAAAAATATATTTAAAGCTGGACTCCAGTCATAAACTCATTGAGAGGATTGCAGAGCTTAACAGCTTTCAGATGAAGTTACTTAAAAGCCTGTTAAATAAAATAAATTTAATGAGCATTGAGCAGGAAATATTATACAAAGAACTAATTAACATTTTCCCTGAGTATAAATCAAAGCTCATTATCATACCTAACGGTGTAGATTTTCAATATGTAGATCAAATTGGCGTGAATTACGATTATTCATCAAAAGAAAATGTAATCTTGACATCAGCAAGGATAGGAGCGGAGGAAAAGAATACCCCAATGCTTTTAGAAGCCTTTGCTAAAGTAAATAATATTAATAAATCTAACTGGAGGCTTATTTTAGCAGGACCTGTAGAAGAAGGATTTAACACTTATCTTGAAGATTATTTTAGAAAATATCCATATTTAAAAAACAGAATTGAGGTTAAAGGAAATATAACAGACAGAAAAAAGCTCTATGAGGAATATAAGCGTGCAAAAATATTCTGCTTAACCTCTGATTTTGAAAGCTTTGGGATATCCTTGGTGGAAGCAGCTGCCTATGGCGATATTATTATTTCCACAGATGTAGGTATAGCTAGAGAATTAGTTGGGCCAGGAAGCGGAGTATTAGTTTCTCCCGGAGATACAGAAGCACTTTCTAAAGCACTGGAGGAATATATGCTTAAAGAAGATTTATCCAAGGAATCAGAAAAGCTTTATGAGCTATGCGTGGAAAAATTCAACTGGGATAAAATAATATCAAAGCTTTATGAAAATTTGATTAATCTCTAGTAATAAAAAGAGACCTTATACTTTATAAAGGTCTCCTTTTATTTGGCGGAATATTTTTCTATCATGTTTACGAGAAACTTCAAAGCTTCCCTTGGATACTTTCCTGAAGATACCTCTCCTGCCAGCATAAATCCATCTGCCCTTTTCTTTATAAATCTGTATATCTCATTAATTTCAGGAAGACTGGGAATAGTGCTGTTTTTCATAGTGTCAAGTAAATAGGTAGCTATTATAAGTGGCTTTGTTGTTGTTTTCATACATTCCATTATACGTTCTTCATAAACGGGTAAATCCAGCAAATCAGCTTCTGCAAATAAATCTCCCCTTCCAATCATTATACCGTTACATATTTTTACTATTTCCTTTAAATTGTTTATTCCATTTATGCATTCTATTTTCCCCCAAATCTTAGGCAGTTTATCTGATTTTATATATTTATTCACCTGACTGATGTATTCCTTTAATTCTATAATGTTATTGGTAGATGTAGTATAAGATAAACACAAAACATCCACATAATTTTCTAATCCAAAAATTATATCCTTTTTATCCTTAAGGGATAATTTTGCTGATTCTCTGTTAAACCCCACAGCATTTACCCCCTTTTCACCTCTAATGATTCCACCTCGCCTCACTGCTGTTTTTATCACCTGAAAGTCATCGCTGCTGTTTATTATTTCAAATTCCATGGTTCTGTCTTTAATGAGTATTCTGCTTACATTTTTAAAATCAAATCTGCTTCCATTGTATATTATAGGTATTATATTAAACTCCTCTGCCAATGCTCTTTTAGCGGTATAATAGCTTTCAGTGCAAAAATAGACCTCTTGTCCTTTATAAGCCAGGAACTCCTTGGGATATTTATTTGATATTCTAAGCTTACTTCCCTGAATATCCTGTATAATCTTTATCCATGCATAGTTTTCTCTTAAATACTTTATTAAAGAAGCTGTAAAATCATAATCCTCCTCCTGCAAGTGAGCAAAATTAAATCTTGCTGCAGTCATACCATTTTCCGCTAGAATCTTTAAATCCTCTGTAGTTTTAACATTAGGTCCTACAGAACAAATTACTTCCATCCTATAACCCACCTTAACACCTATGAATATTTTCAAATTCCTAAAAACCTAGGCATTCTCAATATATTCTATGTTTCAGTTTATAAAATTATATTATTTTTATTCATATTTACCTTTTAGAATATGTATAGCGTAATGATTAATGGGGATATTTTATTTGTTATTTTTATATTTATGCTCAGCCAGTAAAAGATCTACCATCCTTCCATAGCTTTCTACTCCGTCTCTCTGTCCGTTAGATTTTAAATAATTATTGTTTATGTTATTGGATATCTCCTCAGCTTTTCCCTCATATCTCTCCCAAAACTGATTCTGGTAATTTAAATCCCTGATTACACCTGGGGACAGCTTACTTTTTATTTCTTTATAGTACTTTATATCCTTATTTCCCAGAGCATTCATTGAATGAATTAAAGCAAGCATTATACCTGAATATTTAAAATCATCATGAGGATGGAGAATACAGGTCAAATAAGCTATATAATTTGCTTCATCTTCTCTGGCAAATCCTCTTTGATGGGCCATTTCATGGGTTGTGGTACTGGGCAGCATAAATTCCGGAGAATTAAAGTTAACATTTGCCTCTCCGGTATATGGAATATATATTCCTGTTATACCTGTGTAGCTCATCACCGGTGAAGACAGTATGCCTTTAGGTCTCCCGTAATTTCCATCAAAGGCTTTATTTATCTTTGCGGCTTCATTATATCCTAAGGAGGCTCTGTCAAATATATCCTTATAACCCTTAGGAAGTATAGCTACACCATCTGGGCTTTCCTGAATTTTTTCTCTTACAGTATTAGCCCTTAAAGCTAAATCCTCACAGAGGCTGTAAAGTTCCTCTACTGTAGATTTTTCTATACTTATATTTAATATTTTGTTTAAAGGCATCCTGTTATAATTAAATCCCCACAGCAGCATAAAAGCTACATAAAGAATAGAAATATATGCTCCCAGACTTAATATGCTGTTTATAAATTTTCCTTTGAAGGCGGAATACACTACCTTTATAATTAATAAACTCAGAACCGCTGCCAGCAGGTAAAACAAAATTTCTCCCAATGAAAAAGAAAATGATCCTGATACAGAATTTATTGCTTCTCGTAAAAATTTATTAATAAATGAAGAATAGTATTTTTCCACCACCTGAGGATATCTTCTGGAAAATAAATTGATTATTATAGTAACAGGAGTTAATGAGATTAATATAAGCTTAATTTTAATACTTTTGGTCATGATTTATTTTCTCCTTGAACTTATTATGCTTACATTATATTATTTTCTGCCTCCTTATAGCCACTATAAAATTTTCATATTGTTAATACTAACGGAGAAGGAACATATTATAATTAAAAATATAATATGAAAGGAGTTTTATTATGTGTGGACGCTTTCAGTTAGATTTTTCTATGGATGATTTAAAAAGATATCTTATGGTTATAGATGAACTAAAATCAGTACAATCTCCTCAGGAAAAAGAAGAAATAAAGCCAGAACTAAGCATTAATGATAATGCAGAAATTATTCAAGGGGTACGCTATCCTGATAACAAATCTGCAGTGGTTACCCCAGAAGGCATTAAAGCTATGTCCTGGGGTTTTCCTTTTAATAAAAAGCTGATCATTAATGCTCGTGGTGAAACGGTGTTTGAAAAAAGGATGTACTCAAAATCTATTTTACAAAAACGATGCTTAATTCCTGCAAATCTTTTTTTCGAATGGAAGGACAAGGTTAAATATGAAATCAGCTTAAAGGATGAAAATATATTCTCCATGGCAGGAATATACAACCTGTTTCATATGCAGGATGGTTCTCTTCAGGAAAGATACGTCATTATAACCACCAGCGCCAATAAGGATATGGAAGACATACACCACAGAATGCCGGTAATATTACCAAAGAATCTGGAAAAAGACTATCTAAACCTTAAAACCTCACCGATAGAAATACAAGAAATGCTAATACCTTATGCAGAAGGAAGATTAATTATAGAATCCACTAATAAAGCGCAGCAGCTAAAACTTTTTTAACACCAAAAAATGTCACTACCCCTGGGGTGATTCCTTTTTCTGGAATCACCCCAGGGGTAGTGACATTTCCTTACATTTTCTTACATTCTATTAAACTGATTATTTAGATTCTAAATATTCATCATAGGTCATTTTATTGTCTACAATTCCCTCTGTATCAAGCTCTATAATTCTGTTTGCTACCGTCTGAGCAAATTGATGGTCATGGCAGGCAAATAAAACTACGCTTTTAAAGTCTATAAGACCATTATTTACTGCAGTGATAGATTCAAGGTCAAGGTGGTTTGTAGGCTGATCAAGTATAAGCACATTAGCTGAACTTAACATCATTCTTGATAGCATGCACCTAACTCTTTCTCCACCGGATAATACCTTTGCTTCTTTAAGTGCTTCTTCACCGGAGAACAGCATTCTGCCGAGAAATCCTCTTAAATAACTCTCTGTTTGATCCTCTGAATATTGGCGCAGCCAATCTACTAAGGAAAGATCGCATCCTTCAAAGTATTCTGTATTATCTTTTGGAAAATAGGCCTGTGAGGTGGTGATTCCCCATTTAAAACTTCCTTCATCAGGTTCCATTTCTCCAGTTAAAATTTTAAATAAAGTGCTTATAGATATTTCATTTCCTACAAAGGCAATCTTGTCTTCTCTTCCCACCATAAAGCTTACATTGTTTAATACTTTAACACCATCGATGGTCTTAGAAATTCCTTCAACATTTAATATATCATTGCCAACCTCTCTGGCAGGCTTGAATCCCACAAAGGGATATCTTCTGCTTGAGGGTTGTATATCATCTAAAGTTATCTTATCTAAAAGCTTCTTTCTTGAAGTAGCCTGTCTTGACTTTGATGCATTGGCGCTAAACCTTGCAATAAAGTTTTGAAGATCTTTGATTTTTTCTTCCTTCTTCTTATTTTGATCCTTAGACATTTGAAGTGCAAGCTGACTGGACTCATACCAGAAATCATAATTTCCTACATAAAGTTTTATCTTACCAAAATCAACATCACAAATATGGGTACATACCATATTTAAAAAGTGCCTGTCGTGGGAAACTACTATAACTGTTCCTTCAAAATCAGAAAGGAAATTTTCAAGCCAGGTAATTGACTTAACATCCAAGTTATTGGTAGGCTCGTCCAATATCAATACACCAGGTCTTCCGAATAAAGCCTGAGCTAAAAGTACCTTAACCTTTTGAGACCCGTCCAACTCTCCTACATTCTTGTCATGAAGCTCTGTAGGTATTCCAAGGCCCTGAAGCAGTGAGGAGGCTTCTGATTCAGCTTCCCATCCGTTCATTTCTGCAAATTCAGCTTCCAGCTCTGCTGCCCTAATTCCATCCTCATCATTGAAATCAGCCTTAGAATATATTTCGTCCTTTTCCTTCATTATCTGAAAAAGTCTTTCATTCCCTCTGATAACTGTATTTAGTACCTCATTGTCATCATATTGGAAGTGATCCTGCTTAAGCACTGAAAGCCTTGTATTTGGAGCTAGAGAAACATCTCCTGTATTAGGCTCAATTTCTCCGGATAAAATCTTTAAAAAGGTGGATTTACCTGCACCATTAGCTCCTATTACTCCATAGCAGTTTCCTGGGGTAAATTTCAAATTAACATCTTCAAATAGCTTTCTTCCG
>NZ_CCXI01000099.1 GCF_000820705.1 Clostridium polynesiense
ATCATTAAAATTCATTAACTCTCTTTAGTACCTATTTATGTGCCCATATAATAAAGCACAGGAATCTTAATTATAACATATTAAAAGAAAAATATGAACACCTTAAAGTTTTTATCTTTAAGGTGTTCATAAAAAAGTTATCGTTCTAATTATTAATTGAATTATTGATAGATTTATCTCTAATCAATATATGTTCATCAATCCATTTATAAACATAATCAAGTATTTCTAAAATGGACGCATTTTGATTTATATCTATGTTATCAATATCTATCTCATTGATTTTGTTTATAAAATTAATGTGCTCAACTTTATGTGATAGAAATGATTTATATCCCAATTCCATCATAATTTTTTCTTCACACTGAAAATGATAAACTGTGTAATTCTTTAATTCATTTAATATGTTTATAATATCATCAAATTTGTCTAATCTCATTTTGTCTTTTAGCAGCTTCACGGCATTATTACCTATTCTAAACAATTCCCTGTGCTGATCATCAATTATCTCTATACCTACTCCATATTCTTCTTTCCAATTAAACATATCAATTCCCCCATTTAACCCCAAATTTAATATTTAATAGGATTCAACAAGCTTTTCTGCTTCCTTTTTTAAATCCTCTAAGGTTCCGTCATTTTTTACAATATAATCTGATTTTTCCACTATGTCAGCCACATTTTTTTCTGTGTTATGATTAGGGTCAGATTTTCTCGCAACTTCCTCGCCGTCTCGAACTATAAGTCTTTCCATTCTTAAATTTCTATCAGTTTTTATCCCTACAACCATAAAGCCTATATTCTTCCAGTAGTCGTAATCATCATAGGTTCTTCCTCCTACTATCATCGGAAGAAATTCACCGTTAATAAGCTTTAAATTATGGATAATATCCTCATATTCAGTTTCTTCTTTTATCTCTTTTAGATCTTCTTTAGTATAATCACTGAACATTTTACTTAAACAGTACTTATTTAATATGTTCTTATCAATTTCACGAAGCTTATCTGCAACGCTTTGATAAAAACCTCTTTCCCTCCCATTCCACTCAGGTGAAACCCTTAATACAGGTTTCATAGAACGTATAATATCACCTAATCCATACTTCTTTATATCTTTATTATAAAAGCTGATCATATCAGCAAGGGTATCTTTTCCCGAACCCATTTCTCCAAATATAATAATTCCGTTGTACTTTTCCATATTTGTCCTCCCTCACAGTTAATAACTTTTACGGTTTTTAAAATCAAGTTTTTAATCTTTTTTAACCATTATTTATTTAAATATTATAATTATTATCACATACTTCTATTCTATCACAGCAGTATAAGTTCTTGAAACCAGGCGATGACTTTTAATAGTTTATTGAAAACTAAATAGTTTATTAAGGAGGAAAATTATTTTTTTACAATTATATGAAGATGCTCTGATGAATCTCTGTATTGGGGAAATTCGCAGCTTTCTACCGCTGCTCTCACAAAATTCTTATATATTTCCGGTTGATTTAGTGAAAGCTCCTGCATTTGAGGCATTAATCCAGATAAAAAACCTTCTGCAGCTGCATAACTTATTACTTCAAAACCTGCACCTTCCACCTCCTGAAGAGCATGCAAAGGAGTGGTAAAGAAGGTTTTAGTAAAGCTTTCTTCAGCAGAAAATTTTAAATTTCCTTGGAAATACCCTTGGAAATGCTTAATATCATTAAATACATCCGGAAATTCATGAGGTGCGGCCCTCAATGCTCCCCAAGAGTTAATATACGATATTAAAGCAGTACCGCCCTTTTTTAATATTCTGTACGTATCCTTTAATACCTTAGTCCTTATCTCTTCTTCATGTATATGATATAAAGGTCCCATTAAAAGAACTCCATCATATTTATTTTCTGGAAACTCATTAAGCTGTATTGCACTTTTGCAAAAGTAATTTTCTGCTTTTAGACCTGATTCTGTAATTTTATTTTCAGCAATTTTTAGTTCATTAATAGAGATATCCAATAATGAAACCTTATATCCCTTTTTCAGCATCTCCAATGAATATCTTCCCGGTCCGGCACCAATGTCCAGTATTTCACCGTCTTTCGGAAAATACTTATCAATAAGATAATTTGTGCTGTCAAATTCTATTTTTGTGTACGGATTATTAAGCCTGATCCATTCCTTTTCTGCCTGAGAATCATAATACTCTTTAACTGCATCCATACTAAATCCCCCTTTTTATGATGATTTCACTTTGATTTATTTTTACACATTTTTACATAATTGTCTATAGGTGTTTTTATTTTTTCTAATCTTCAAAGCTTAAAGTTTTTACCATTCTATCTCTTCCTATGATGGTATTTGTAAAAACCGAGGTTGCATTAAAAAGGAATTCCTCGGGGTTTTGCATCGAAGGACTGAAATGAGTTAAAAGAAGCTCCTTTACCTGCGCTCTCATAGCAAGTTCTCCGGCTTCTTTAAAAGTCATATGCTTGTTATTCACAGCCTTTTCTATATCCTTATCTTCTCCATAGGTTCCTTCACAAATAAAGAGCCGACTTTTATAAACGAACTCTACAATGGAATCAATAGGTCTCGTATCCATTATATAGCTTATCTTTATGCCCTTACGCTTCCTCCCCAGTACCATAGAGGGTTCATAAACCATCCCTTCATACTCAATTCTCCCTCCCTTTTGCAGTTTGTTCCATAATACCTTAGGTACCTTATTTAACAGTGCTTTTTCCATATCAAATTTTGACCTTCTGTCAATGTTCAAGCAGTATCCCAAACAAGGAGAAGAATGGTCTAAACTCAATGTAGATAAGTTCATATCCCCTTCTTCATAGCCTTTAAAAGTTAAACTCTCCTGATATTCATCTTTTAAAATAAGCCGTCCATCTCTTACATTAAACTTTAATTCCTGCTTAGGGTCTTCCAAAATATACAGCTCATAGGGGATATATGGAACTATCACTCTTAGACCCTTTATAACATCCTTTATTCCCTTCGGCCCAATCAAATAAACAGGTTCTGTTCTTCCGCTGTTACCCATAGTAGCCAGAAGCCCGGGAAGTCCCACTATATGATCTCCATGGGAATGAGTTATAGCTATTATATCTATTGATTTAAATCCCCAACGGAGAATTTTCATAGATACCTGAGTTCCTTCACCGCAGTCTATTAATATTTTCCTTCCTTGATAATTTATTAAAAGAGCAGATAAAAATCGATGAGGAGTGGGCATTCCACCTCCACTTCCTAGCAATGCCAAATCTATCAAATTATCACCTTAATTCTATTTTTTATATTTTTATATTGTAAAATATATAAACATTATGTTAATATATAGAAGAAAGTTTACACAAAATTTAAATATCGTTTTAATTTTTTTAAGATTCGCCAAAATAATTTATTTTAAGAGGTCATATTATGAAAAAAAATCTGAGATTCACATCTTTGACTCTTCTAGTCTTACTTCTTTTGGTGTTTACATATAATTTCTGCAGCTCTACTTCTTTTTCAGAGTCTAAGCTTTTTTATACAAAACAAAGGCTGGGAGGTTTTAATAAACCTAAGCTTAAATTCGTAAGTTCAAAGCATAACTCATTTTTTTCAATGGATTTCGGTCCTTATGCAGCCCATAGAGGCATTGCTTCTAAACTTCCAGAAAATTCTCTTCAGGCCTTTAAGGTTTCAAAAGATCTTGGTTATAAAGTGGTAGAGACTGATTTAAGACTAACAAAGGACAATACATGGATTCTCATGCATGACTATACATTGGATAGAACCACTACCGGAAAAGGTCTTGTATCTAAATATAAATTGGACGACCTTAACAAATTAAGTCTTAAAGGAGATTCAAAATCTGAAGCTTATGGGATTCCAACCTTAGAGGAATTTATAAAACTTTGTAAAGAAGAAGATTTAATACCAATACTGGATATAAAGATTAATGATACTGAGATAAGACAACAGGATTATAAAGAACTTATATCTATCTTAAATAAATATGATATGCTCAGCAAAAGCATAATTTCTTCTAATCATAAAGAGGTGCTGGGTAATGTAAGAAACCTGAGCAGTGAGAGTCCTCTTGCAGTAATGATGGATATTAACAATTCTACTATAGACCTTATTAAAGAATTAGGTAATTCCTTTGTTTACTTCAGATATAAGGATATAGACCCTGATAAAATTCAGCTTATGAAGGAAAATAATATTAAGTATGCTGTATGGACAGTGGACAATCTTGAAGATGCGGAATATTTTACAAATCAAGGTGCATTGTTTATCGTTACAGATGCTTTATATCCTTCAAATGTAATTAAACAAGCTTCCAAGTAGTTTTGTAAGTTCAAAATTATTATATAGAGTAAATATATACTGAGAAGTTTTTAAAATCATTGTAAAACTCCTCAGTTTTTATATATAAACCCTTGAAAGTATAATACTAATAATTATGCTTTAATATTACAGCCTTTATAGCTGTGTATTCTATATCCTCTGGAAGAATTTCTTTAATAGGTTTTAGCTTTGAAGCTCCTACTTCATTTATAGCCTTAAGTATCTCTTCCTCTCTCCCTTCAGGAATAAAGGAATCTAAATCTATATCTAAACCCTCTGCAGCACACTGAAAGATATGATTTTGTATAGTAAGCAGAGTTAAATCTCTTATTTTCGATATCTCCTTTAAATCTTTCCCTTCCTTATAAAGTTCATAGGTTATATAGTGAGTTTTTACCTTCGGCTTAGCTTCTTCATTCTCCCTAGAGGAGGCCGCTGTTTCCATTTCAGAAGCATTATCAATATGGATATTATTCTCCTTAACATAATTTATAATTATAGTTTCAAATCTTTCTCCGTATTTTTCATATTTTCTCTCCCCTACCCCTTTAATATTTAAAAACTTTTCTTCTTTGTTATCAGGAAATCTCCTTGATATTTCTCTTAAGGTTGCATCAGGGAAAATCACATAAGGCGGAATCCTTTGTTCTTCAGATATTTCTTTGCGAAGTTCTTTTAATTTATTTAAAAGATCATTATCCTCATGCTTTACTTCCACAGCTTTTCTCATGGAAATATACACCGGTTCATTACCCTTTAAAGCATTTGCTGATTTAGAAGTAAGCTTTAATACAGGATAATCATCATTGGTTACTTGAATATATCCATCAGCAATAAGCTTATTAATAAGTTCATCTATGTATTTTCTGTCATAGTCCTTCATTAAGGAATAAGTAGAAATTTTGTTTAAAGAAAATTTCATGATCCTTTGATTCTTTGATCCTTTTAAAATATCTATTATGGTATTTATACCATACCGCTCTCTCACTCTGTATATGGAAGAAAATATCATCTGTGCTTCCAAGGTTGCGTCTATCTTCTGATTTTCTTCATTGCATATGCTGCAGTTGCCGCAATTTTCTTCAGAATACTCTTCTCCAAAATAATTTAAAATATATTTCCTAAGGCACTGGGAAGTGTAACAGTAATCTACCATATTTCTTAAATTAGCATAGTCCTTACTCTTCTTTTCAGGAGATAAGGTGGTAGTTTCAATTAAATACCTTTGAGTCTGAACATCCCCTGAGTTATATAGAAGTATACATTCCGAATCTTCTCCATCTCTTCCTGCTCTTCCCGCCTCCTGATAGTAAGCTTCCAGGTTTTTAGGCATATTATAATGAATTACAAATCTTATATTTGATTTATCAATTCCCATTCCGAAAGCATTGGTAGCAATTATTATATTTATACGGTCATACATAAAGTCTTCCTGCATCTGCCTTCTAATTTCTTCCTTCAATCCTGCATGATATAGTCCAGCTTTATATTTATCCTTAAATAAATTATATAGATGTTCCGCTTCTCTCCTGGTGGCAGTAAATATAATCCCGCTTTCTTCACCTTTTTCTTTAAGATATTCCTTTATAAAATTATCTTTATTTTCTCCTCTGAATACTTTAAAGGTTAGATTTTCTCTGTTAAACCCCGTAAAATACATGTCGGGGTTATTTAAGGATAAAAGCTCTATAATATCCTCTTTCACCTCAGGAGTGGCAGTAGCTGTACAGGCGAGGAGTCTAGGTCTATTTTCCAGCATATTTATAAAACTTTTAATCTTTCTATAGCTGGGTCTAAAATCATGTCCCCACTTTGAAACGCAATGAGCTTCATCAATAGCTATAAAGGATATGTCCATGCACATCAGTTCATGAACAAAGCTTTGAGATTCAAGCCTTTCCGGAGCCACATATAAAAGCTTACATTCCCCGTTATAAACCCTCATCAGATTTTGCTGAATCTGCTTATCTGTAAGGCTGCTGTTGATATATACCGCATCAATCCCCATTTCATTCAATGAATCTATTTGATCCTTCATCAGAGAAATAAGAGGTGATATGACTATGGTAAGCCCATTAAGCAGCATTGCGGGTATCTGATAAATAACGGATTTTCCCCCTCCGGTAGGCATTATGACAAAGGTATCTCTGCCCTCCATTATATTTTCAATGGCCTCTTCCTGACCTTTTCTAAAGCTGTCATAGCCAAAATATTCTTTTAGTATCTTTAGTGCTGATTCCTTCCACATTCTATTTATGCTCCTTTTTAATTCGAAAATAAATACTGAATAAATTTGTGCATAATCAATAATGAAGATTATCCTTTTTTTAAAAATTCTATTTTAAATTCTATCCAGATAAAGATTTTTCAAACATACGTTCTCATATTTTTTAATACTATTATATCATATTATAAATAACATATGGATTTACTGCAAAAATGCCGCTATATTATGGAAGGAAAATCTTAAAAAAGTCATATTTAAAGATAGAAAAAAGAAAGCCAGCTGAGGTAAATATAATTTTATAAAGACCTATTTTAAATTAAAGTTCTTAAAATAATAATTTTAAGGGAAGCACAAATTGTACTTCCCTTGTAGTAATGAAGGAATCATAAATTCCTGAATAGATAAAACCTTATTTGAACAAGGTATATTTTTTATCACCATAACGATATTCCAAAGTTTTAACAGTGCTGCCTTCTGCAGTTAAATATCCATATTTCCCGTTTTCAAATCTTACGCTTTTAATGCTTAGTAGTCCGTTATTATCCTTAAAGTATTCCGGCGTATCTGTCGTCATAAAGCCATTGCTCATTGGCTTGTACTCAGTTTCTGTTAAGGTATCCTCTGAAGGAGAATAAATATACATTTTAGAAGAGGATATATTATGAAGTTGGACTGCTTCTCCCTTTTCATCTACCTGCACTTCACAATAGTTATCCCCTTGAGTAAAGTTGCAGTTAATAGGCTTTAAATCGAGGCTTCTTATGATTTTTTCCTCTTTGAGGTCATATACAAAAAGCCCGAAATAGCCATGAAAGATAATTTTATCCTCAGAGGCAAAGTCAAGCTGAGTCATATCCGTTCCAATGGATTTCTCTGGATTTATTTCAGCTTTTACAATCTGAATTATTTTTCCCTCTTTGCTTCCATTTTTAACTTCAGATTTATTAATTTTATCACTCCCACAGCCGCCCAACAAGGTTATAAGTATCATAACACTTATTACTTTATAAATAATTCTACTCAAAGATATTCCCCCTAAAAACATATTCACTGTATTATTTATTTTAACACATATGTACTTTTTTGCCATATACTCCCTATTATAAAAATGATATTTATGTGAATTATTTACTTAAATCTATTATTCTCCGATGGCTGTTTTAATAGGTTATAACTATATTAATATTCTCATTTACTTTCGAATTTCTATTTATAATAAATATCACTTGGTTTTTAGTTGCCTTAACTTTGATACTTTAAGGTAATACAATCCTTCTAAGAAAATTTTATCTTAAAGAAAAAAAGTGAATCTCCTAATGGAAGTTCACTTAAATAATCAATGATATCAAACTAGTTCATAACTTTCCTGTTCCTTAAATGCTTTTTCACAGTTTTCAGAGATTTTTCCTATATCTTTTCTATAATACATATTTTTAAAGTCAATAAATTCTACAGCCTCATAGGCTTTTTCTATGGCAGAGGTTAAATCATTTCCGCAGGCAGTCACACATAAAACCCTTCCTCCTGAGGTTTCAAGAATCCCATTATTAAGGTTAACTCCTGCAGCAAAAACCTTTCCAGGTATATTTTCCTTTATTCTTATAGGATATCCCTTTTCATAGAAGGCAGGATACCCCCCTGATGCAGCTACTATAGCACAGCAGCTTCCCTGCTTCCACCTTATTTCAGTGTCATGCAGACTCTCAGAGAGAGAAGAAAGCATAAGCTCCAAAAAGTCAGATTCCATAATGCTCAGCACAGCCTGAGTTTCCGGATCTCCCATCCTCACATTATATTCTAAAAGGTACACTCCTTTTCTGCATATCATTATTCCAAAGAAAATTATTCCTTTATAATCCATGCCTTCACTTTGTATACCTCTTAAGGTGGGGAGGAGTATATCCTCATTAAAAGACTTCATAACCTCATCATCCACATAAGGGTTAGGAGCTATTACTCCCATTCCTCCAGTGTTTGGTCCCATATCATTTTCATAAATCTGCTTGTGGTCTTTTGCAGATAGGAAGGGTAATATGGTACTTCCATCGGTAATGGATAATATAGAAGCTTCTACTCCTTCTAAATATTCTTCAATGACTATCTCTAAGGCTGCTCCTTTAAAAATGTCTGAGATCATAAAATCCTCTATGGCTTTAACTGCTTCCTCTCGTGTACTGCAGATTACTACACCTTTTCCTGCTGCTAATCCATCAGCTTTTATAACCACAGGATATTCACAGAAATTTATATAATTTAAAGCTTCTTTTACATCCTTAAAGCATTCATATTCTGCAGTCTTCACTCCATACTTTTTCATAAAATTTTTAGAAAATATCTTGCTTCCTTCAAGCATTGCAGCTCTCTTATCCGGCCCGAAAATATTAAGATTTTCCTTTTTAAACTCATCAACAATTCCGTTGGTCAAGGGCTCTTCCGGTCCCACTATGGTAAGATCTATACTTTCAGCTTTAGCAAAGCTTATAAGAGCTTTAATATCTGTAATATCTATGTTTTCACACTTGTGCTCCAGTGCAGTTCCTCCGTTTCCCGGAGCACAATAAATCCTGCTTACCTTTGGATTTTCAGCTATTTTCCAGGCTAAGGCATGTTCCCTGCCTCCTGAACCTATAATCATCACCTTCATACTATCATCCTCAACTTTAAAAATTAGTTATACCTTAATTGAATGATTATAAATAGATAAATATTTTAGTGCTTAAAGTGTCTTACTCCTGTAAACACCATAGCTATACCCAGCTCATTGCACTTCTTTATAGAATCCTCGTCTCTCTTTGATCCGCCGGGCTGTATTATAGCTTTAATATTATATTTTGAAGCTGCTTCTACCACATCGTCAAAGGGGAAGAAAGCATCAGATGCAAGTACCAGGGCATTTTCTCCTCTTTCCAAAGCTTCATTAGCTGCCCATATCCTGTTCACCTGTCCTCCGCCGATACCTACAGCTTTTTTGTCCTTCACCGCTACTATGGCGTTAGATTTTACATATTTAACGATTTTCATACCAAACAGCATATCTTCAAGCTCTTTTTCAGAAGGCTTTTTCTCCGTAACTACCTTTAAATCCTGTAAAAGAGTGTTATCCTCTTGCTGAACTAAAACTCCTCCATCAATGCTTACAAAGTAATCCTTATTCTTAGGAGTATTATTGCATTTAATAATCCTTAGGTTCTTTTTAACCTTTAAAACCTCCAGAGCATCATCATCAAAATCCGGTGCAGCAACTATTTCTAAGAATATTTTAACCATTTCCTCTGCAGTAGCTTTATCCACTTTTCTATTTAATGCAACTATACCTCCAAATATCGATATCTTATCGCATTCATAAGCCTTTACATAACTATCGTAAGCTGATTCACCTACAGCAGCACCGCAGGGAGTATTGTGCTTTAAAGCACAGCAGGCAGGCTCTTCAAATTCACATGCTACCTTCCAGGCTATATCAAGGTCTTTTAAATTATTATAGGAAAGCTCTTTACCATTTAATATATCAAAGGTATTCATGGCACCTTCCAGGGTATTTGAAACATAATAAGCAGCTCTTTGATGAGGGTTTTCTCCGTATCTTAAATCCATAGCTTTTCTATAGCTTAAGGATAAATACTCAGGATAAGCTTCATCCTCCTCCATAAGGAAATTAGCCACTGCTGCATCGTAAGCACTCATGAGATTGAAAACCTTAGAGGCAAGCTTTTTCCTTGTAGAATAATCAACTTCACCCTTAGATGTTATCTGATCTTTTACTGTGGAATAATCCTTCTTATCTGAGATAACCACTACATCCTTAAAGTTTTTTGCTGCTGCTCTAAGCATAGTTGGCCCACCGATGTCTATGAATTCTACTTTTTCTTCAAAGCTTAAATCCTCTTTATATTTTTCAAAAAAAGGATAAAGATTAACTATAACCATATCTATGGTATTGATGTTCCATTCTTTTAAGGTTTCCTTATGAGCTTCATCATCTCTTCTTGCCAGTATTCCGCCATGAATTAATGGATGAAGGGTTTTAACTCTTCCATCAAGCATTTCAGGAAACTTTGTTATTTCGTTTATTTCTATAACCTTAACTCCATTTTCCTTTAAATGCTTATAAGTACCTCCTGTAGAAATGATTTCATAATTTTCCTTCTGCAAAAATTCTGCTAAATCTAAAATTCCATCCTTTTCAAAAACGCTTATAAGTGCTCTTTTCATTATTAAATCACCTCTTCTAAAATCTTTACTCCCTGAGGAGTATTTAATAGCTTCTTTTGTTCTATAAGACAAAGGACTTTACATAAAAGTTTATGTTCTTCCGAAAGCACCTTTTCCTGCAGTGTATCCGCGTCATCGCAGGTATCTACCTTTACGATCTTTTGAAGTATCACGGCACCTCCATCCACCTCTGCATTGACATAATGAACAGTGCAGCCTGTGATTTCAGCCTTTGCTTTAATCACTGCTTCATGAACCCTTCTGCCATACATTCCTTTTCCGCAGAAATTCGGGATTAAAGAAGGATGAATGTTTATTATCTTATTTTTATAAGTATTAAGTATCTCACCCTTTAATATAGAAAGAAATCCCGCCAGTACTATTAAGTCAAGGTCTTCCCCTATTATTTGGAGAGCCTTATCTCCAAAATCCTCCTTATGTATACTTTTATCCAGCACATAAGTCCTTATGCCTTTAATCTCCGCTCTTTCCAAAGCTCCTGCCTTAGGATTATCGCTTATAACCGCTTCAATTCTGCAGTTTAATTTTCCCTGTTCTATATTATCTATAATACTTTGGAGGTTACTGCCGCTTCCTGAAACAAAAACCGCTATTTTAAGCATATTCCTTCACCTCCTGAGGAAATACAGCCTATATTATATGCCCTTTCACCCAGCAAAATCAATTCTTCTATAACTTTTTCCTTAATGGAATCCTCCACACAAATCACAAAACCTATACCCATGTTAAAGGTATTGTAAAGTTCTTTTTCTAAAACCCCTTCATCCGTAAATTTTTGATAAATATCAGGAACAGGATAACTGCTTTTATTTATAACTGCAGTAACTCCCCGTGGTAACATTCTGGGGATATTCTCTATAAATCCCCCTCCGGTTATATGAGCCATACCCTTAATCTCAAATTTATCCATAAGTTTCAAGATGGTGTTAACATAAATCTTTGTAGGAGTTAAGAGATGTTCTCCTATGCTCTTCCCCTGAAAATCCTCTTCTAAATCTGTAAATACCTTTCTTATAAGTGAATATCCGTTGCTGTGAAAACCCGTGGAAGCTATTCCTATAAGGGCATCCCCTTCCTTTATAGAGCTTCCATCGATGATTTCATCCTTATCCACTATTCCTACTGCAAAGCCTGCAATATCGTATTCTCCATCCCTGTAAAAGCCCGGCATCTCGGCGGTTTCTCCTCCCACAAGAGAAGCTCCGCATTGACTGCATCCTTCAGAAACTCCTTTTACCATGCTTGCTGCCACCTCTGCTTCCAGCTTTCCACAAGCAAGATAATCAAGAAAAAACAAAGGTTTAGCTCCATGACAAAGTATATCATTTACACACATTGCTACGCAGTCAATGCCTACAGTATCATATTTTTTCATTCTAAAAGCTATATCTAACTTAGTTCCCACTCCATCAGTTCCAGTAACTAACACAGGATTTTTATACCCCTGTGGAAGTTCAATCATAGCAGCAAAGCTTCCAAGAGTATTAAGGACTGAACTACCAGCAGTTCTTGCTGCATATTCCTTCATAAGGCTTACAGCCTTATATCCTTCTTCAATATTTACTCCTGCTTCTTTGTAATTAACCATTTTTCTCACTACCTTTCAAGACTGTCCTTTGACGTTTCCATAGGTGTAGCCATGGGATAAACACCAGTAAAGCATCCCAGACAGAAATCATTATCCTTATTAAAGGCTTTTAAAAGTCCTTTTGTACTGAGATATTGAAGGCTGTCTGCTCCGATTTTCTGCCTTATAGCTTCTAAATCCATATTAGCTCCTATTAAATCCTTTCTGTATGGAGTGTCAATGCCGAAATAGCATGGATACTTAACCATAGGAGATGCAATTCTAAAATGCACCTCTGTGGCTCCCGCCTTTCTTAATAAATCTATAAGCTTTTCGCTAGTGGTTCCTCTTACTATTGAGTCATCTATAAGAACCACTTTCTTTCCTGCAATATTGTTTTTAAGCGGATTAAGCTTAATTGCTACAGATCTTTCTCTCAAATCCTGTGATGGAGCTATGAAGGTTCTTCCTACATATCTGTTCTTTATAAATCCTATACCGTAAGGTATACCAGAAGCCCTTGCATATCCTACCGCAGCAGGTATACCTGAGTCAGGAACTCCGATTACAACATCCGCTTCCGCAGGAGCTTCCTCATAAAGAACTTCACCCATCTTAACCCTTGATTCATATACATTAATTCCGTCCATAGTACTATCCGGTCTTGCAAAATAAATGTATTCAAAGGCACAGGTCTTAGTTTGAGTCTTCTCAATATTATTCAGACTCCTGAGCCCATCTTTATCTATAATTACTATTTCTCCAGGGTTGACATCTCTCACAAATTCTGCTCCTAAGGTATCAAATGCACAGCTTTCTGAGGATAATATATAGCTGTCATTAAGTTTCCCTATACAGAGAGGCCTGATACCATAGGTATCCCTTACACCTATAAGCTTATCTTCTGTTAATATCACCAGAGCAAAGGATCCCTTCACCGCCTGTATTGCATCAAAAACAGCTCTTTCTATACCCTTTTTTGCATTTCTTGCTATAAGGCTTAAAACTATTTCAGAATCTATGGAGGTTTGGAAGGTACATCCTCCATCTTCTAATAATTCTCTTATAACATCGGCATTTATTAAATTTCCATTGTGGGCAATAGCCATTGTTCCAAGCTTGTACTGGGTAACTATAGGCTGAGCATTTATCTCAGTACTTTCTCCTGCAGTGGAATATCTAACATGTCCTATAGCTGCATTACCTTTTAGTTTACTCATATCCTTTTGCTGGAAGGCTTCATTTACAAGTCCCATTTTCTTATGACATACTATTTCTTTCCCGTTAGAAACGGCAATCCCCGCACTCTCCTGTCCTCTATGCTGAAGAGCATAAAGTCCGTAATAGGTTATAGCAGCAACCTCATCTTCCTTTGGAGAAAATATCCCAAAAACTCCACATTCATCTTTAAATTTATCCATAGTTAAATCTATCATGCTTTTTTCCCCTTTTTTTGTTTTTCAAAGCTTTATATTTCCAAAACTGAGCTTATACCTATCCTATTCTGTTTAAAATTTCTTCATAGGCATCCTTAATACTGCCTAAATCTCTTCTGAATCTGTCTTTATCAAGCTTTTCATTAGTTTCTGCGTCCCAAAATCTGCAGGTATCCGGAGATATTTCATCTGCAAGGATTATATCTCCCTCGTATCTTCCAAATTCCAATTTAAAATCTATGAGTTTTATATTCTGTTTTAAGAAAAACTCCTTTAATATATCATTTATTTTTTTAGTGCTTTCGTATATTTTATTAAGCTCTTCATAGGTAGTTAATCCAATGGCTACAGCATGATGGTCATTGATCAGCGGATCTCCCAAAGCATCATTTTTATAGCATATTTCAAATACGGTGGTTTTAAGCTCTGAACCTTCCTCTAATCCTAATCTTTTTGCCATGCTTCCTGCAGCAGTGTTCCTTACAATAACCTCTACAGGCACTATTTCTACCTTTCTGCAGAGCTGCTCCCTGTCACTGAGCTTTTTTATATAATGAGTCTTAATCCCTTTGCTTTCTAAAAGCTCGAAAAGCTTTGAAGTTATGCTGTTATTTAATATTCCTTTATCCTCAATCTGTCCTTTTTTTTCTCCGTTAAAAGCTGTAGCATCGTCTTTGTAGTAAACTATAACTTCATTATCTGATGAAGTCCTAAATATTTTTTTAGCCTTTCCCTCATAAAGCATTTCCATTTTTTCCATTACAGTTCAACCTCACTTTCATTTTCCTTTATAAATTTTTCTTTCATTTCTTTTCTATAATTAACAAGCTTCGTTTTAAGCTCAGGATATTTTAAAGAAAGTATTTGAACCGCTAAAAGTCCTGCATTATAGCTATTATTCAACCCTACTGCAGCTACAGGAATGGATTTAGGCATCTGTACAATAGAAAATAATGCATCTAAGCCATTTAAATCAGCTTTTATAGGTACTCCGATTACCGGAAGCACAGTATGAGAAGCTATTACTCCAGGAAGATGAGCAGCTAACCCCGCTCCTGCAATAATACATTCAAAGCCCTGCTCCTCTACGGAATCCAAAGTTTCCATAAGCTTTTCCGGAACCCTGTGAGCAGATAATATATATGCCTTATACTCTATTCCAAATTCCTTTAATGCCTTTGCTGCTCCCTTCATAACCTCTATGTCTGATTTACTGCCAAAGAAAATTGCTACCTTCATCAATAAAACCACCTTTCAAAAATATTAACAAAATGTTAACGGTGCCAGGCACCTGACAAGTGACAAATTTATCCTTATCTAATGTTTATTTAAAGTAATTAACTCCGGCCTTAAAAATCTTTTGATCCATATTTCCAGGAATATTTTTAAGAAGATTGTTTAAACCTCTTTCGCTATGTCCCATCTTCCCAAGCACCCTTCCGTCAGGACTGGTGATTCCTTCAACAGCACATATAGAACCGTTAGGATTATAAGGCATATGAAGAGCTGCCCTTCCATGGTTATCCACATATTGTGTAGCTATCTGTCCATTTTTAATCAATCTTTCAAGCTCTTCCTTTGGTGCAGTGAATCTTCCTTCTCCATGGGAAATTGGAATGCTGTGTATGTCGCCTAAGGATATCTCGTTAAACCAAGGGGAAAGCTTTGATACCACCTTAGTGTTTACTACGGAAGAGACATGTCGTCCTATGCTGTTGTAGGTCAATGTAGGCATATCCTCTGTGATATCTCTTATTTCACCATAGGGAACAAGTCCTAATTTAATCAATGCCTGAAAGCCGTTGCATATTCCTAAAATCAATCCGTCTCTATTCTTAATCAAATTCATCACAGCTTCTTTTAATTCAGGATTTCTAAATACCGCAGCGATGAACTTACCGGAACCCTCAGGTTCATCTGCTGCACTAAAACCTCCGGGAAGCATGAGTATTTGAGAACCATTAATTTCATCTGCCATTTTCTTAATAGAAGTCTTTAAATCTTCTGAGGTTAAATTTCTAAGTACTAAGGAGCTTACCTCTGCACCTTCCTTTTCAAAAGCTTTTATAGAATCGTACTCACAGTTTGTACCTGGAAATACAGGTATAAAAACCTTTGGCTTAGCTATTTTTGTTCCTAGATATACTTTAGCTTTGCTGTCAGATAATATATCCTCTACATGGTTATCTTCACTAATAGCTTTTGTTGGAAATACATTTTCTAAAGGCTTTTCCCAAGTATTTATCAGTTCATCTAAGAGAATTTCTTCCTCTTTATATCTTAAATAGGAATGGTTAAGCTTCTCAGAATCTTCCTTTCCTTTAGCATTCTCAACCTCTGCAAAGTAAATATAATCTAGGCCTTCAAATTCCTCCTCAGGCTTTAATTGATCCTTTACCTGCAGTAAAAGGGAACCGTAATATGGGA
The DNA here is from genome assembly GCF_000820705.1 of Clostridium polynesiense. GTDB lineage: Bacteria > Bacillota > Clostridia > Clostridiales > Clostridiaceae > Clostridium_AA > Clostridium_AA polynesiense. The sequence continues at coordinate 16,214 of NZ_CCXI01000099.1, forward strand.
AGAAAAGCTCCTCTTCAGTTAATTTATCATTAAGTCTTAACCCTACCTTGTTTCCAAAACACATTTTACATATTCCAGCAGCAGCACCGCCTTCTCTTACCGCATAAGCTGAGTCCACCATTCCTTTGTCCACTAAATCCTTAACCCTGCTAAGTACAGCTTTAAAACTATCAAAGTCTATGGTTAACTCATCATCATAAATTTTACTTCTCAATAGATACACCCTTGAACCAGGATTTCCGGTATTTTTCACCCTATGATTTTCTTCAATTTTCAGTTCCGGAGATATTATATCAGAAGCTTTATCTAAAGCTACCGCAAAGGCAACTAAGGTTGGTGGAACATCTAAATCTTCAAAGGTTCCGGACATACTGTCCTTGCCTCCTATTGCCGCAATCCCCAGCTCCTTTTGAGCATGAAAGGCTCCCATCAATGCTGAGAAAGGTTTTCCCCATCTTTCTTTATCCTTGCCTAATTTTTCAAAGTACTCCTGAAGAGTTAATTTAACCTTTTTATAATCTCCTCCCATGGCAGCTACTTTTGCCACAGCCTCCACCACTGAAAATAAAGCTCCATGAGTAGGGACCTACCTAATTTGACTAAGTTTTAGGTATTACTACCCAGTAGGT